>JBBQTJ010000144.1:0-8246 GCA_038213315.1 Planctomycetota bacterium | reverse complement strand
CCTGCGGTGCGAAGCACCTATACCAGCGATCCACGGCTTCTTCCGGCCCGGCGAGGATGACGTGACCTTCAGCGGCAAGGACGGTGGCGGGGGTCAATTTCACAGCCGGTTCCAGCGCCACGACGGTCAGGCCGGTACGGGTCTGCAGGTCCGCCTGGGCCAGGGTCTGGCCGGCCAGTTGGGCCGGCACCGGGACGCGCACCACAAAGAGGCCTTCGGCAACCACCAGCACCTGGCCGCAGTGCAGGGCGTTGAAGCAGGCGTTGGCCACCATGCTGGGCCGGCTGATCACCAGGTCCGCGCCTGAGCGGTAGAGTGAACTGACGTTCACCGGGGTCTCGGCGCGGGCGACGATTTCGAGTTCGCCACGCATCATTCGCGCGCGCAAGGTGATGGCGGTGTTGAGGGGATCGTCGTGAGTCGCTACCAGCAGCGCCGACGCGGTGGCCAAGCTGCAGCGTTCCAAGGCGGCGGCATCGGTGCCATGGCCGACGACGTGCTTGGTGCCGTTGAGCCAGACGGGGACCTGCGGCGCGAGGATGGTCACCGCCACGCCGCGCTCCTGAAGGGCCACCACGGCGGCATGCGCCACCCGTCCCGCCCCGGCAACGATCACGTGTCCGTGGGGGCCGCTGGTGCCGTCCAGCGACTTGAGGGCGGCCGCCGTCCCCGCCAACACCAGCGTGTCGTCCCGATCCAGGCGATGGGTCGCGATGGCGGGGAGAGGTCGTCCCCGTTCCCAGATCGCCAGCACCTCCACCCCCTGCCGGGTCGGCAGGGCCAGTTCAGCAAGGGTCTGTCCTTCAGCGTTCAGCGCGGCGGCGGGCATGGTCACCAGATTCAAGCCGCCCAGCTCACCGATCACACTCTGGCGTGAGCCGCCGCGCACCCGCTGGGCCATGGACCGTCCCACCAGTACATGGGGCTGCACCACCAGGTCGGCGCCCGCCCGATGCAGGACTTCGGCCATCGCCGGATCATTGGCGGTGGCGACTACCGTGACCCGATCCGCGAGTTCGCGCAGAGTCACCACCGCCAAGGCGTTTTCGGCGTCATCGCAATTGCAGACGGCCAGGGTGGCGCGGTTGATGCCGGCCGCCCGCCAGAACAGGGGATCGTCAGGTTGGCCCGCCAGGACCCGTTCGCCACGGTCGTGCCGGGCGGCGGCATCCACCTCATCAGAGACCATCACCCAGGCGCTCAGCCCCCGGGCGGCCAGGCGGCGCAACAGCACGGCGGTACCTTTGCCGCCATCGGTGATGATCACATGGCCGGTGACGGTGTCCTCGATGACCCTGGGGATGCGGGCCAGGCGCTGGGATTCGACCCACGGCGTCCACAGCAATTGGATGAAGATGAAGGGTAGAATCACCGATTGGAACAGCATGCCGGTGACCATCACCACCACCGAAAAGGACCGGCCCACATCGCTGGTGAAGGTGATGTCGCCAAAACCCAGGGTGGTCATCACCGTGGTCGTCCAATACAGGCCGCTGACCAGGGAATACTGGCGACCCTCCCCGTGCATGAAGATGAAGAACAGCGTGGTGAACAACAGGACCAGCAGACCGGCCAGCGCGAGCATCCACCCCAGGGTCTTGAGGTTGCTGCGCTGGCTGCGGGAAGCCAGCAGCAGCTTGATGATCGACGTGTGGTGCGGCTGCATCGGTGGTCTCAATCCATTGGTGTCGACCGGTCCACAACGGCCGAGCCGGTGGACCGGCACCCAGCCATGCACCGGACCAGGGGGTCGCGCCTTTCCGGACTGGCGCTCAGGCCTTTTTGAAGAACAGCTCGTCCACGTATTTGGTGGTGATTTCGTTGTTGAGGAAGCGCGCATCGCGCAGGATGCGCTGGTGGAAGCCGATAGTGGTCTTGGGACCTTCGATGATGTATTCGGCCAGGGCCTGCTCAAGGAAGCGGATCGCTTCTTCGCGGGTCTCACCATGGCAGATCAGCTTGGCCACCATCGAATCGTAGTGGGGCGGGATGCTGTAACCGGCGTAGCAGTGGCTGTCGACGCGCACGCCCTTGCCGCTGGGCGCGACGTACATTTTGATCAGACCGGGGCTGGGGGCGAAACCGTGCTCCCAGTCTTCGGCATTGATGCGGGCCTCGATGGCGTGGCCCTTGTAAGTGATGTCCGCCTGGGTGAAGGGCAGGGGTTCGCCGGCAGCCACGCGGATCTGCGTCATCACGATGTCGATGCCGGTGACCATTTCGGTGACCGGATGCTCGACCTGGATGCGGGTGTTCATCTCTAAGAAGAAGTACGCTTTGCGGTCGAGGTCATAGATGAACTCGACGGTGCCGGCATTGTGGTACTTCGCGGCCTTGGCCAGCTTGATGGCATCGGCCATCATGTTGCTGCGCATAGCCGGGGTCAGAATCGGGCTGGGGGATTCCTCTAGCAGCTTCTGGTGGCGACGCTGGGTCGAACAGTCGCGCTCGCCCAGGGCGACTACGTTGCCCTGGCTGTCGCCGATGATCTGCACTTCGATGTGGCGGGCGCGCTCGACGTAGGCTTCGATGATGCAATCGGCGTTGCCGAAGGCGGCTTCCGCTTCGCGTTGGGCGTTGAGCAGGCCCGAGATCAAGCTGGTCTCGTTATGAGCGATGCGCATGCCGCGGCCGCCGCCACCCGCGGTCGCTTTGATCATCACCGGATAGCCGATCTTTTTGGCCACCTCGACCGCCTCGGCGGCATCTTTGACCGCACCGACCGAGCCAGGCACGGTGGGCACGCCGGCGGCCAGGGCCAGGGCCTTCGCCTTCGCTTTGTTGCCCAGGGCTTCCATGGCCTCGCTGGTGGGGCCGATGAACTCGATCTTGCAGTCGCGCACCACCTGGGCGAAGTGGCTGTTCTCGCTTAAAAAGCCAAAGCCGGGGTGGATCGCATCCACATCGGCCAGTTCGGCGGCGGCGATGATATTGTTGATGTTGAGATAGCTCTGCTTGGCCGGGCCGGGGCCGATGCAGATCGCCACATCGGCCAAGCGCACCGGCAAGGATTCACGGTCGGCGGTGCTGTGCACCACGACGGTCTCGATGCCCATCCGCCGGCAGGTGCGGATGATGCGCATGGCGATCTCGCCACGGTTCGCGATGAGGATGCGTTTGAACATAGTTTTGAGTTTCGAGTTTCGAGTTTCGAGTCACGAGTCCCAAGCCCGACTTCGCATTCGCGACCACCCCTAGGTGGCCTCGAAACTCGAAACTCGAAACTCGAAACTCGAGCGCTTAGCCGACCAGGAAGAGCACGGTGCCGTACTCGACCGGCTGGCCTTCGGTGATGCAGATCTTCTTGATCGTGCCCTTCACGCTCTCGGCCTTGATCTCATTGAAAACCTTCATGGCTTCGATGAGGCAGACGACCTTGTTCTCGTCGACCTGGGTGCCGACGTTCACAAACGAGGCGGCATCGGGGTTAGGCTTCAGGTAGGCCGTGCCGGGGATGGGGCTGGTGATCTGGCGGCAGCCCGCGAACTCATCGACGGCGGGCGCTGCCAGCACCGGGGCCGCAGCGGCTGGGGTGGCCTGGCTGGGCGCCATGGCCATCATCGGGACACCTTGGGCGAAGGCGCTGGCCTTCTTCATCCGGACCTTGAGATCGGTAGTTTCGACGTCGATTTCAACGAGGTCGTTCTCCTTCATCAGCTTGGTGATCTCTTTGAGGGTCTTGATGTCCATCGGGGACGGCTCCGGCCGGATAGGGGTGAATGGGGCTTGCCCGGTGCAGTGAAGGGGGCGCAGGCTAGGGCAATGGCGAACAGGGTCAATCGTCGCACCGACCACCATAAATGACAATGCTTTAGATCATGTTGAGGTCAGGACATTGGCGGCTTCCGGGACCACCAAGCGGGTGGCGGCTGCGGTGCTGAAGCGACCGTCGGCCAAGTGGGCAGGTGGCTGGTGGCTTTCGCCATATGGATAGTCGAGATGGATCAGGACCGTGCCGGGACGATCCAGGCGCTTGAGGATATGGGTTTCAAGCACGTCCATGGTGTCATGGCCCTGGGCGATGGTCCAGGCCGCCGGCACCATCAAATGGAAGTCCACGTACAACTCATCGCCGACGGTGCGGCAGCGCAGGTTGTGGATATCCAGCCAGTCGGGCTGGCGGACCTCGTTGATCGCCGAGACGACCTGGCCAATGAGGGTCTCGTCGGCTTCATCCAAAAGCCCGGCGAAGGCCTGGCGGACCAGTTTGAAACCGGCCACCATGATGACCAGGGCCAGCAGGATCGCGATGCCGCTGTCGAGCTGGGTCCGCAGGGTGGGATCAGGCACAAAACGCAGCACCACCACGCCGATGATGACCCCCGCGCTGGTCCACACGTCGGACAGGACGTGCTGGCCGTTGGCCGTGAGGATGGTCGACCGGGTGCGCCGGCCGACCATCAGCAGCCAGCTGCCCAGGCCCAGATTGATGATCATGGCCGCACTGATCAGCCAGAGGCCCAGATCCAAGCTGGGGAGGGGCTGGTTATGCCACAGCCCATTGACCGCCTCCCAGATGATGGCCAAGCCGGCGACCATGATGGCGCCCCCTTCAAAGCCGACCGAAAGGTGTTCGACCCGGCCATGGCCATAGGGGTGGTCCGCGTCGGCCGGACGCTGGGCCAGGAGCATGGCCCAGAACATGAAGCCGACTGCGGCGACGTGGACCACGGATTCCAGGGCATCCGAGAAAATTGTGGCCGACCCGGTGAGCAGCCAGGCCCCCATTTTCAGGGCCAACATGACGACGCCCACGCCCAGGCTCAAGGCAGCGGCGTAGCGGCGCTGGGCGAGTTGTTTGGGGTTGGTCATGGGCGGAGTATGCATCCACATGTTCCGGCGCCACTGTATGACTTGTTGCAAGTGGCTTGCAGATTGCTGTTCGGGGCAGCGCCCCGAGCCTTTTGACAGCCACCGTTGTCCACCGATAACCCCTTCTCCTCATTGTTGAAAGATCCCATGTCGCTTTTGTATGTTGTAGTTGCTGCCCTCGTCGGACTTGGCCTGGGCATTGCCCTGGGTCTGCGCCTGTTGCGTGCCTCGACCACCCAGAAACTTGATGCGGCCGTGGCTCAGGAGACCGCGCGCCTGCACACCGAAGCCCTGGCCGCCCGCGTCCGCAGTGATGCCGAGGCCAAGGACACCGCCGCCCGTGCGGTGGCGGCCAGCCACCAGGCGATAGAGGCTGAACGGACCGCCCTGGCCCATGACCGCGCCCAGCTCACCCGCGAACGCGCCGACGCGACCGAGGGCGAGGCCCGCGCCGAGCGGCGCGACGCCAAGGCGATCAGCCGCGACGAGGCGCTGGCCGGCCGTGAATCGGCCTTGGCCGGTCGCGACAAGCTGCTCGACCAGAAATCCGACGCGGTGGAGCGCCGTGATGCCCGCCTGCGCCAACTTGAAGAGGCCGTGACCGCGAAGGAAGCGGCCCATACCGCCCGCGAAGCGGCATTGAATGAGCGCGAGCGCACCATCGATGAACGTCTCGCCCAGGTTGCCGGCATGACTGCCGAGCAGGCCAAGGCCGAGCTGCTGTCCCGGCTCGACGCCGAACTGGTCGAAGAGCAGGGCAAGCGCATCGCCCGGGCCGAGAAGGATTACACCCTGCGAGCCAAGGAGCTGGGCATTGAGGTGGTCAGCCGCGCCATCCAGCGCTATGCTGCCGAGCACACCGCCGAGACCACCACGGCCAAGATCCCTTTGGCCGACGAAGAGATGAAGGGCCGTATCATCGGCAAGGAAGGCCGCAATATCAAGGCTTTCGAACAGGCCACCGGTGTGGACGTGATCATCGATGACCAGCCGGGCTACATCATCATCAGCTGCTTCGACGGGGTGCGCCGCGAAATCGCCAAGCGCGTCCTGCTGCGCCTGTTCGAGGACGGCCGCATCCACCCCGCACGTATCGAAGAGGAATTGGCCCGCGCCCAACAGGTGATGGACGCCGAGGTGCTGAAGCTCGGCGAGGACGCCGCCTATGCCTGCGAGGTCTCTGGCCTGCACCCGCAGTTGCTGCGTCTGCTGGGCAAATTGCGCTATCGCACCAGCTATGGCCAGAACGTCTATCAGCACACCCAGGAAGTCGCCTGGCTGTGCGGGGCCATGGCCGCGGATCTGGGCCTTGATCCCAAGCTGGGCCGGCGCTGCGGCCTGATGCACGATATTGGGAAGGCCATCGACCACGAGCAGGAGGGCAGCCATCCGGTGCTGGGCCACGAGGCGCTCAAGCGCTATAACGAAAGCGAGATCGTGGCGAACGCCGCTCTGGCCCATCACGAGGGTCATGCCGTGCTGTCGGCCTATACCGTGCTGGCGGCGGCGGCCGACGCGATCAGCGCCGCCCGCCCGGGCGCCCGTCGTGAAAACAGCGAGAAATACCTCAAACGCCTGCAACAGCTTGAAGAAATTGCCTGTTCGTTCGTCGGCGTCCAGAAGGCCTATGCCATTCAGGCCGGCCGCGAATTGCGCGTCATCGTCAATGGTCACGAGGTCCCGGATCCGGCCCTTCCCAAGGTGGCCCGGGACATCGCCAAGGCGATCGAAGAACAGGTCGCCTTCCCCGGTGAGGTGAAGGTCACGTTGATCCGCGAGACGCGGCAGATCGCGGTGGCGCGATGAACTCGGACCGTCCGGTCGTCCGGTCGTCCGGTCGTCCGGTCGTCGACGTCAGGCGCAGCGACTGCACCGATCCCATCGCTGCCTTCGTGGCCGCCGCACCGGGACGGCGGATCCTATGGTGGGATGGCGAACACGATTGGCTGCTGGCCGAAGGCAGCGCCTGGGAGGAGACCGTCGATGGTCCAGGGCGCTGCGTGCACGCCGCCGCCGCCCAGGCCAGGTTCTGGGCCACCGCATCGATCACCGCACCGGCCGAGGCCCCGGTCGAGGTCGTGCGCCTGATGACAGCCCTGTCCTTTGAAGATCGCGCCCCGGGGCCATCCCACTGGGGCGCGGCTCTGCCGGGCCTGCGCTTGTGGCTGCCGGCGCGCTGCACCGTGGCGATGGCGGGCGGCACCTGGACCAGTTCCGCTCCGGCAATGATGCTGCCGACCGAGCCAGATGCCGCCTGGGCGCCCCTGCCCGTCAGCGATTTCGCCACCCTGGTCGAGGACGCGGTCGACCTGCTGCGCGATGGTGCCTTGCGCAAAGTGGTGCTGGCCCGCGCGGTGGATTTGCCAACCACGGCCGACCTCACCGACATCCTGCGCCGCTTGGCCACGGCGCCGGGCCTCGGCACAGTCTATGCCATCGATGTCCCGGGCGGCGTCTTCCTGGGCCGCTCGCCAGAACGGCTGTTTCGCGTTAACGGCGATCAACTCGCGACCATGGCCCTGGCTGGTTCCGCCAGCGGCCCCGGTGCCGCCGGCCGGCTGCTCGCCAGCACCAAGGAGCGCAAAGAGCACAATCTGGTGGTCGAGCACGTGGTCACCGCCCTGCGGCCACGGTGCGCTCCCTTTGCCGTGCCCGAGTCGCCGACGCCCTTGGATCTGGGCCGGCTGGTCCACCTGTTCACTCCGATCAATGCCACGGTGCTGCGCCCTGACTGGTTTGACCTGATCCAGGCCCTGCATCCCACCCCGGCGGTCTGCGGCCTGCCCACGGCCACCGCCGCGCATTATGTCGCACGGCGCGAGAAGCTGCATCGCGGCCTCTACACCGGGGTCTTGGGATGGTGCGCCCGAAACGCGGCGGACTGCCTAGTCCCCCTGCGCGGTGGCATCCTGCGCACTGGCTCCTGCCGGTGCTTTGCCGGCGCCGGCATCGTCGAGACCAGCGACCCGGCGGCTGAATTGGCCGAGACCGAGGTCAAATTCGGGGCGATGCGCGCGGTGCTGTGACCCGAGGCGACGCGGTGGGCGGTGCACCGCCACTGGGGATTGGCCATCGGAGCCAAAACCCTTGCCCACGCTTACGTTTGGGAGCGCCGATTTGCAATCGGCATCACGTCACTGAAGGACTCGTCTGCCTACCCAGGAAACCGTATTTAGAGCCTGTCCCAATTGGCGTGAGTCCGCCAATTTTCGATCAAGCCGCCACCGGCGCGACCAGCGAATGACTCTGCCGTCCATCGCAGAGCAGTGTCGGCATGCCTTCCTTCCTTCCTTCCTTCCTTCCTCGAATCCTGACTCATCTAGCCAATTGTTTGATGCGACGACACGGCTGTCCCTGGCTTGCTTTCCCAGCAAGTCAATCTGACCTCTCTGATTGGCGATCAGCCTTTGTTGACAATGGCGGCGTCAGCCATG
>JBBQTJ010000143.1:0-8284 GCA_038213315.1 Planctomycetota bacterium | reverse complement strand
GACCTGCCCCGCCTGGTGTTGGGCCAGGATCCGCTCCTGCCGCACCATGCCGAGGTAACAGCCGGCCTCGTCGACCACCGGCCAGGTGGTGACATGCTGCTCACGGAAGACCTGCCAGGCCCGGTTGACCAGAGTGGTGCTCAAGAGTCCGATCTGGCGGCCGGCCGCCAGATCGTCGGCGCGCAGGAAGTCTTCTAAAGCGGGTTGACCACCCAGCGCCGCCAACTCGCGGAGGAGGACGACGCCGCGCAGGACGCCGTCAGGGTCGACGATGGGCAAGGCGTCGCATTGCTCGCGGCTGAAGGCCTTCCGGATCTCCTCCAGACGTGCATCGTGCAGCAGGGCGGGCGTCTTATCGATCAGGCCGGGTATCTCATCCAGTCGGCGATTGCTCGACCTGCCCCAATCGCCGGGTGCCTGGTGGACCGGGCTGTCTGCCTGGGTGTCGACTTGCGACGGGATGATGCTGCGCCGACCCATCAACATGAAGGTGAGGCCGCAGGTCCACATGGCTGGGATCAGCAGATCGTAGGTGCCGGCGACCTCACTGACCATGAGAATGGCGGCAACCGGGGTGCGATGGGTTGCGGCCAGCATTGCCGCCATGCCGATGACCACACCGGACTGCGGTGTCGGAGCGATCGGCAGTCCACTCAACGCCAAGCAAACCGAACCGCCCAAGCAGCCGCCGATCACGATGGCGGGGGCGAAGAGCCCGCCCGAGCCGCCCGAACCGACGGTAAGTGACGTAGTCAGGATCTTGCCCAGGCCAAGTACGGCGAGCAGTAAGGCCAACCACAAGGCCGCGGTGCCGGCGCCACCACCCGCCAGGTACCAGTGGATGATGCTGTAGCCGCCTCCAATGGTGCCCAAAGCGGCATGGGTGTGGACCCCCGGCGGCATGATGCGCCAGATGGCTGCGCCCAGCGCAAGCGCCACGATCCCGGCGCCGGCCATACCGACGCCAGGACGCATCCAGGCCGGCACTGGCCACTGGAGTTGGCGTGCGCGCACGGCTGCCAGCGTGGCGATGAACCAGCGGGCGCAGAGCGCCAGCACGATGGCCATCACCGTGAACCCGGCCAGGCTGGGCCAGGCGCCGGCGCTGAACCCCAGGCCACTGTCCGGGCGAAACAGAGCGGCGCCGTGGCCGGCCGGCCATCCGGTCAACTGGGACACGCCGACATCGACCCCGCTGGCGACGCAGAAAGCGACAATGGCCGCAACGAAGCCCGGAATGAGCACGGCCGCCTCCAGGTCGGGGCCGCGGTAGAGGATCTCGGCGGCGAACAACACGGCCGCCAAGGGCGCGTGGAAGACAGCTGAAATGCCGCCGGCAATGCCCGCGCCCAACAGGATGCGTCGATCATGAGTGGTGGTGCCCAGACGGCGGGCGCACCAACTCGCGAAGCTGGCACCGATGAAGACGATGGGGCCTTCACGCCCGCCACTGCCACCGCTGCCCAGCGTCACCACCGAGGCGATGAACTTCCAGAGGCCGGCTTTGCCCGACATGCTGCCTTGTCCGCGGTGGAAGGCCTCGACGGCGTGGCCAGTGCCGCCGCCCAGGACCAACCGGGAGCAGCGGATCCCCAGCCAGCCGACGCAGCACCCGGCGGTGAAGAGGACCGGAATGATGAGCAGAGCCGGCACCCAGGGAAAAGCCACGTCCGGTGCACTATGGAGTTCCGTATGCTGCATGACCAGCACGGCTGGCAGTCCGACGGCACGATGCATGACCAGCCAGGACACCGCATCGACCGTGGCCTGGAACAATCCCCCGGCCACGCCGCAAAGGACGCCGACCATGCCAGCCATCAGGACCCAGCGACTCGTCTGGTTCAGCGCCCAGCGATGGAGGCGGGTGCGGAATGGACCAACAAAGCGGGTGACGGAAGGCACGGGTGATGCAACGATATAAAATTATTTGAAATGAAAAGGTATTGGCGGTAATCAATCGACAGCATACCGTCCAATCACCGGGACCTGTCCGAGTTCCGCAGGTACACTCATAACTCCTTCTCTGTAAATATCTTGTAGCAATTTTAAGCGTAACGAACCCATTTAGGCGACGTGCTATGCCCCAAACCTGGATCGTCTCAAACCGGCTGCCCTGGACCTGCGCCCAGGACGAAAACGGTGGCCAACAACTGGTGCGCAGCCCAGGTGGACTGGTCAGCGCCATGCTGCCGGTCTATCAGGCTGGCCTGGCCCACTGGGTCGGTCACGGCGGGTTTCCTGAAGACCTGCAGGGCATCGATGAACTGCTGCAGCGCGAACGCTTGGTGGATGTGGCCATTCCGCAAGCGGACTACGCCGCCTACTACAACAACGCCTCGAACGGATGCCTGTGGCCCATCTTCCATTACTTTCCGGCCCTCGCCCGCTTCGACCAGGATGGCTGGGCGGCTTATCGGCGGGTCAACCAGCGCTTCGCTGCTGCGCTGATTGAACGCGTGCAGCCCGGGGATCTGGTCTGGATCCACGATTACCAACTCATGCTGCTGCCCGGCCTGCTACGCGAGGTGATGCCGGATCTGCGCCTCGGCTATTTCCACCACATCCCCTTCCCTGCGTCCGAAGTGTTCAAGCTGCTGCCGTGGCGCGAGGAGATCGCCAAAGGCCTCCTGGGCGCGGATCTGGTCGGATTTCACACCTTGGAATACGCACGGCATTTCGCCTCGGTCGCCGGACGGCTGCTGGGATTGGAGGTCCGCGGCGAGGACATCCATTTCGGCGATCGTGTCGTCCGCACCGGCGCCTTTCCGCTGGGCATCGACATCCAGGGCCTGCAGGCGGCCATGGCGACCGAGGAGCATCGCACCACCCTGGCCGAATTGGAGCGCACCTTCAACGGTCGCAAGTTGGTACTGGGCGTCGACCGCCTTGACTACACGAAGGGCATCCGCGAACGCTTGGAGGCCTTCGCGTGTTACCTGCGCCTCTTCCCCGAGGCGCGGCGGGATACGGTACTGCTGCTCCTCTGCGTGCCCTCGCGCATCGAAGTCGGCAGCTACGCCAATTTGCGCCAGGAGATCGAACAGCTGGTCAGCCGCATCAACGGTGAATTCGGCTGCACCGCCAACCAGCCAGTGCATTACCTGTTCCAGAGCCGCAGCCTACCGGCCCTCACCGCGCTCTATCGGCGAGCCGACGTCTGCCTGGTGACGCCGCTGCGCGACGGCCTGAATCTGGTGTGCAAAGAGTTCTGTGCTGCCCGCGAAGACCTGGGTGGGATGCTGATCATCAGCGAATTTGCCGGCGCCTCCGAGGAATTGGGCGAGGCGCTGATCGTCAACCCGTTCGATACTCTTGGCGTCGCCGAGGCCATCGACCTGGCCCTGGGCATGGAAGAAAGCGAACGGCGGATGCGCATGGCCATCCTGCGCCGGCGCGTGCTGGATGCCGACAATCGGGCCTGGGCCGGGCAGTTCATCGCCACCGTGGACGCGGTGGCAGCGATCAACCACCTGCATGCCTCGCGCATGCTTGAGCAACCTGCTGAAGCAGCTGCGCTGCTGCAACGCCTCGACGCCGCACCGCGCATCCTGGCGATCATCGACGACAGCGCGTTCGCCGGTCGCGATGCGCAACCGATCGAGCGCGATCAGCTGCTGGCAACCATGCAGGCCCGTTTTGGCGAACGCTGCGCCGTCCTGATCATCAGTGATGAGACGACCGCCGAAGCGCGGCCCAGACCCGGCGTCTGGTTGGCGGCGGAACACGGGGCCCTCATCCATCCGCCCGCTGGCGAACCCATGGCAATGCCGGTCACCCTTGCCGACCTGGGATCCCACCGGGCCGAGATCATGCGCATCCTCACCGACCTTGGACGTAAGGTGCCACGCTCGCAACTGATTGAAGGGAGCGCCACGATCACGTGGACGATGGGCCGGACCACCTCGGACATGGCCAAGGTGATGCTGAACGAGACCCGGCACGTCATCCTGATCATTCTGGAGCGGCAACCCTGGTTTTGCTCCACCATCTATCGCGGTCTCACCGTGCGCTGCAGTACCGCCGGACCGGTCCAGGCGGCCGAGACGGTGCTGCGCCACCTCGGCGAGGACAGCGAGATTACGCTGCTGACTATCGGCGACCGCTATACTGACGAAGGGTTGTTCAATATGCGGGCCGACCACAATTGCTCGATCGCCATCGCCACTCCGGCGACCACGGCCGACTATGTGGTCGCTGATGCTCAGACCTTGATTGACATCCTTGGCACCAGGGTCCAGCCATGATGCGCGCGTTGGACACGCCAGAGGGCCGGAGCGCCGTCGCCCGAGCTTGGGCGGAACGCTGGCTGCTGGCCTTTGACTTCGATGGCACCCTGGCGCCCTTCGTCCGGGATCCGGCGACAGCGATGATCCCAGGACCGGTGTACACCGATCTCGCGGCGATCGCCGCCGGTCGGCCGGTAGCGGTGATCACCGGACGGTCGCGGACTGATATCCTGGCCCGTCTGCCGTCCGGTATCGCTCATGTGGTCGGCAACCACGGTTGCGAACAGCCCGACGGCGATCCGTCGGTGCTGTTCGCAGCCGAAGCGATGGCGCAACGCTGGTTCCACCAACTTGCGAACCTCATCTCCGGTTCCGGTCTGCGGCTGGAGAGCAAGGGACCGAGCTTGGCGCTGCACTGGCGGGGCTGCGTCGATCCGCTCACCGCCGAGCGCGTGGCCGCCAGCTTGGCGATGAACCTGATCCCCCGGCCCCACCTGGTGGAGGGCGACCAGGTGCTGAACCTGCTGCCGCCCGGCCTGCCCGACAAAGGTGTGGCACTGCTACGACTGATGGCTCTGACCGGCTCCGCCGGGGCCATGTTCATCGGCGACGATGTTACCGACGCCACGGTCTTCCGGCTGCGCGATCCGGGGATCCTCGGCATCGAAGTGGGCTACAAGGGGCTGGGTGCCGATTGGCACCTGCCGGACACCACTGCGGTGGGCGCATTAGTGCATGAATTGGCCGTACTGGCCGAGAACGATGGATATAACCATGTATAATCTGGGACTTATCGGTAACTGCCAGGCCATGGCCCTGGTCTCGCCGCAGGGAGCGATCCCCTGGCTGTGCTGGCCGCGGCCAGATTCGCCACCGGTGTTCGGCCAATTGCTGGATCCCAACGGCGGCGTCTTCGAGATCCGCCCCGCCGGTGCGATCCGCAAGACGGTCCAGACCTACCTGCCGAATACCAACGTGTTGGAAACGGTGATCACCAGCGACGACGGCGAGATGTCGATCACCGACCTGCTACCGCGGTTCGACCAGCTGGGCCGTACCTACCGGCCGCTGACCCTGATCCGCATCGTGCGCCGCCTCTCGGGCCAGCCGCAGATCGTGGTCCGCTGCAAGCCAGTGCAGGGATGGTCGCGCATCCCGGCACCGGTGATGCGCGGCAACAGCCATGTGCGCTACCAGGGGTTCAGCGACGAGTTGCGCCTGACCACCAGCCTGCCGCTGACCTACCTGCTGGAGGAACAGTCGACCAGCCTGACCGGCACGGTCTATTTCGCCCTGACCTGGGGCGTGCCTATCGAAGGTGATCTTGGCCAAGTCTGCGAGGATTTCCTGCGCCGGACCATCGACCATTGGCGCGGCTGGGTCCGCCACACCACCATCCCGGTCCGCTTCCAGCGCGAGGCGATCAGGTCGGCGCTGGTGCTGAAGCTGCACTGCTTCGAGGAGACCGGCGCGGTACTGGCCGCAGCGACCACCAGCCTGCCCGAGGAGCCGGGTGGCGTGCGCAACTGGGACTACCGCTTTTGCTGGTTGCGCGATGCCTTCTTCACGGTCGGGGCCTTGTACCGCCTGGGCCATTCGGCCGAACTGGAAGGCATCCTGGGATTCCTCCTTGATGTCGTCCAGCGCGGCGGCGATGGGACCCTGCACCCGGTTTACCGTCTTGATGGCACCCTGCCACTGCCCGAGGTGGAGCATCCTTCCTGGGCTGGGTTCGCGGCTGGCCAGCCGGTGCGTTCGGGCAATCAGGCTGCGGAACATGTGCAGAACGATGTCTATGGCGAAATGCTGTTGGTGCTGGCGGCACTTTACCAGGATGAGCGGTTTGCCCACCTGCGCAGCCCCGACTGGGAGCGCCTGCTGACGTCACTCGCCGGTCGTTGTCGAGACAGCATGGCCCTACCCGACGCAGGCCTGTGGGAGTTACGCAACGGCTGGAAGCCGCATGCGTTCTCGACGTTGCTGTGCTGGGCCGGCCTCGACCGTTTCGCCAGCCTCGCCGAGCGCGGTCTGGTCCAGGCCGATCCGCAGCCGTGGCGTCAAGCCGTGACGGCCGCTGATCAGCAACTGCGGCTGAGCGTCCGCGACGGCGCGCTGTTCAACGCGCCAGGAGACGACACCCCGGATGCCTCGCTGGCCCTGCTGCCCGTGCTGCGCCATCCCGACCGGGCGCTCGCTCGGCGCACCTTGGAAGTCATCACCAAGCACCTCGGCCTGGAAGGACCGGCCGGGGCCGGATTCTTCTACCGCTATCGCTATCACGACGACTTTGGTCTGCCGCAACGAGCCTTCGTGGTGTGCAGTTTCTGGGTCTCCGAAGCCTTGGCCGTGCTTGGCCAGACCACCGAGGCCGGGACGATACTCGCACGTTCGTTGAGTGCAGCCAACGACCTGGGCCTGTTCGCCGAACACTTCGATCCTGGCGCCGGTCTGCAGACCGGCAATTTTCCACAGTGCTATTCCCACGTCGGACTGATCCACGCGGCGTTCGCCGTCAGTCCCGACTGGCCGTCGGTGATCTGAGGACAGCCCATGGTGGACCAACTTGCGGCCATCCTGGCCCAACTCGCCAGTCTGGCCATGGCGTCGGTCGCTCCGTTCGCCGGGACAGGCTGGATTGCCGCCGTGCTGGTCGCACTGGTGGCGGGAGCTTCACCGCTGCTCGTCCTGTGGCTTGGCGGCCGTCTGCTGCGCACGGCAGATGTCGGGCTGGTACGGGCGCTGGCCCGGCAGCGGCCGGTTCTCATCCGGCTGGCCAGTTGGACGGCGCTGGTGCTGGCGGCCGTTCCTCTGGTCCTGGCCGGCGAGGCCCATGGCCTGCCGGTTGGCTTGGTGTGGTATCTCGCTTGGACCCTGGTGCTGGCGATCGGCCTTGGGCTGATCTGGCTGGTTCTCAGCCTGGCGCGCGAGGCGCAGGTCATCACTGCTGGACTGACCGGACGCACCGCTAACCCCTACGACGATCTACTGATCGAACTGGTGATCCGCATCGCCGGAGGAGTCCTGCCCGTCGCCATTGCCACCGGGGTGGGATATGCGCTGGCGGCGCACATCAGCGGCAGCGCGACCTGGATCGGACTGGCGGTGGTGGCTGCGGTTGCCTGGTCGCTGCTGCAAGTCGTGGCGATGCTCGACCGCCTACTGCTGGCGCGGCTTGATCTGGCCAGTGCCGACAACCTCGCTGCCCGCCGCATCGCCACCCAGGTGACGGTGATCAAGAAGATCCTCACCCTGCTGGTGATCATCCTCAGCTTGGCCGCGGTACTGATGCAGTTCGACGGCTTCCGCCAGATCGGGGCCAGCATCGCCGCCTCGGTCGGGCTGCTGTCGATGATCGTTGGCTTGGCCGCCCAGCGCACTCTGGGCAACGTGCTTGCCGGCATCCAGATCGCCCTGACTCAACCGATCCGTATCGACGATGTGGTGATCATTGAAGGCGAATGGGGCCGGATCGAAGAGATCACCATGACCTATGTGGTGGTAGCGATCTGGGACCAGCGTCGTCTGATCGTCCCGATCAGCCAATTGATCGACAAGCCGTTCCAGAACTGGACCCGCACCAATGCCGAAATCATGGGCACGGTGTTCCTGCACTGCGACTATCGAGCTCCGCTCGAGGCCCTGCGGACAGAGTTGGCCCGCCTAGTCGCCAATGACCCACGCTGGGACCGCCGCGTCGCCAACCTCCAGGTTACCGACGCCGGGGAGCGCACGATCCAGGTGCGGGCGCTGGTCTCCTCCGCCGACGCTGGTCGCAATTGGGACCTGCGCTGCGCGGTGCGCGAAGGTCTGATCACGTTTCTGAAACAGAGTCATCCCGAGGCCCTGCCACGGCTGAGGATTGACCCGCAGGATGTGGATCCGTCGCCCAATCCTCTAGCTGCGTTGCAGTGACTTTACTGTGAATGCATCACGCAACAAATCGACCTGCATGCGCTCATTCACTCGCCATGATCGCAGCTCTTCGTACACTTCCGCCTCGTTCCGGCAGGCACGGTGCTCCCTACTGATCGTATTGCTCAGCATTAACTGCCATTGAG
>JBBQTJ010000142.1:0-8305 GCA_038213315.1 Planctomycetota bacterium | reverse complement strand
CGGGTCATTCGGCATGTTCATCCACTGGTTGGCGACCACGTGAACGATGAGCTTCAATCGCTTGGCAATGGCGTAGGCTTCGTTTTTGACCGGGCAGGCATCGGCGTCCACGTACAGCTTGGTCATGGCCCAGGATCGCGGCCCGACGACGCGCCGCAATCGACGGAGAGACGCGCCCAGCCATGTTGCTATGCCTGAGTGTGGGCCAGAATCACGACCGCGGAGAATAGCATATGCAGTGGCTCAGCAGCGCGCAGCGGCGCCGGGTGGTGGTCACCGGCATGGATGCCCATTCGGTCCTGGGTAGCGATCTGACCGCCATAGCCACCTCGCTGCGCACTGGCACGCCAGGCCTGTTTGTTGATCCCGAGCGGCAGGCCCTGGGCTTCCGCTCGCCCCTCTGTGGCCGGCTGCCGCCCCTGGATGGCAGCGCCTTCTTCGAGCGCAAAGAGCGCAAAAGCATGGGTCAGACCGCCCTGCTGGCGGCGGTCACCGCCAAACGGGCGGTGGCCGCCAGCGGCTGCGCGACCGTGCTGGCGGGCAATCCCCGCGCTGGCGTGGCCATTGGCAACGACTCCTGCGCTGAGCCGCTGGTGTCGGTGGTCGACACGGTGCGTCAGGATCACACCACCACCCCGCTTGGCGCCAACAAGGTCATCCACGCCCTGAACAGCACGGCGACCATCAATCTGGGGCCGCTGCTGCGTACCCAGGGCCTGTCCCTGACCATCAGCGGCGCCTGTGCGAGCGGGGCGCACGCCATCGGCATGGCGTGGTGGCTGATCGCCTCAGGCATGCAGGACTTGATGGTCTGCGGCGGCAGCCAGGAAACCTGCTGGGAGAGCATGGCCGCCTTTGACGCCCTGCGCGTGTTCAGCCTGCGCCTGGACGATCCCGCTGGCGCGGTGCGGCCCTTCGATCGTCAGCGCGATGGCTTGGTGCCCAGTGGTGGCGCCGCCAGCCTGGTCCTGGAAGAGCGCGACGCCGCCTTGGCGCGGGGCGCGCCGATCCTCGCCGAAATCCTGGGCTACGCCTTCGGCAGCGACGGCGACCACATGACCACCGGCAATGGCGAAGGCGCCGAGCGCTGCATGCGTGCGGCCCTGGACTGCGCCGGCGTCCGACCAGATCAGGTCGACTACATCAACGCCCATGCCACCGCTACCGAAGCCGGCGACATCGCCGAGGGCTGGGCTATCAATCGCGTCTTTGGCGAGCACTCACCACCCGTGTCGTCGACCAAATCGCTGACCGGCCACGAATGCTGGATGGCCGGCGCCAGCGAAGCCGTCTATACCATGCTGATGATGCGTGGCGGCTTCATCGCCCCCAACCGCAACTACACCGAGCACGATCCGCGCATCCCGCCATTCCGGGTCGCCGCCCAGCCGATCGAAGGCGTGCGCCTACGCACCTGCCTATCAAACAGCTTTGGCTTCGGCGGCACCAATGCGTGCCTGGTGCTGGGTCTGCCCGAGTAGGCCCAGCGCTCAATTCCAGAACAGAAAATAGTTATTCCAGTCCCAGGGATGCCGGCGCACCTGCTCTGCCAGGCGGTTGGCCCAGCGCTGCACGGCGGCGGTCAGGTCGCGCTGACGGTCGGCGCGACGGCCCAGCGTGATGGCCCACGGCGCGTCCGCTTCGCAGTGCCAGGTGGCCCAGCCGCGACGGCAGCAGAAGGTGGGCACCACCAGGGCGCCGCTGGCTGCGGCGACGACAAAGGGGCCGACCGGGAAGCGCGCCGGCCGGCCCAGGAAGTCTACCGTCACCGTGCCTGCCGCCGCTCCGGCGGTGCGATCCCCGAGCATGCAGCAGGTTTCGCCACGGCTCAGGGCGCCGGCGATGGCCAGGGCGGCGTTGGTCGGATCGCGCAGGTCGATGACGCCGTAGGGGCGATCCCCCATGGCGCGGGCCAGGTGGGCCTGGACCCGCGGATCCTCCACATCCAACATCACCAGATTCAGCCGGGACTGGCCGTCCTGGTCCTGCCCGGCGAGCCAGCGCGCCGCCAGTTCGAAGGACCCCAGGTGAGCCGACAGCAGAATGCAGCCTTGCGGATGACGGCGGGCAACGGCCACGTTTTCTTGGCCGGTCTGGGTCAGGCGGAGGGCGTCGGGCGCCCTGGCCACCAGCACGCGATCGGCAAGGGTGCAGGCAAAATTCCACAGATGACGCGGCAGTCGCCACCACGTGCGCGTGCCGGGACGCAGAGTGCGCCAATAGTCGTTGAGGGCCGCTCGCGTCGCCCGATCCCGCCACCAGAACCACAGGGCGGGGAAGATCGCGAACAGATAGGCCAGGTCCCGTCCGCCGACGCGCGCCACGGCGCAGGCCAGCGCCGTGCCCAGGTTGCCGCCATGACTGCGCCCACTCCAGGTGCGCTCAGCCATGACCGCACCGACCGATCCCGGCGGCTGTCGACACGACTCTCAACCGGGGGGTGAGCGCGGCCATCGGCACGGCGCTAGACCGGAGCGCCAGCGGGCGCAGGTGCATGGTGTGGCGACGCCACCGTGAGGACTTCAGCACGCAGGTCCCGGCCCAGCACCACGCCGGCGGTGACGCAGGCGCCAATGAGCGTCCCCAGGATGCCCGGATGGCTGACGCTTTGCCCAGCCAGCAGCAGATTGCGCAGTTTATTCCGGGGCGAGAGGGCTTGCGATCCCAGAAATTCCAGGTCGTGGGACAGGCCCATGGCGCCACCGTGGCGCCCGCCCAGGTAGTCGCGGAAAGTGAGCGGCGACGCGATCCAACTGCGCACCACCGTGGCGGCCAAGCCGGGGAAGCGCTGCTCCAGGGCCTGCAGCAGCCGCGCGCGCTGCGCCTCTTTCCACACGCGGTACGCCGGGTCGCGCCGGCCCAGGCGACTGCTGCGCCAGGCCGACACCTCGGCAACGGGAACCCACACCATGGCTTCCAGGCAGGGCGGCAGGCCTGCTTCCCAGCAGTCGGGCGCCACGACATAGGCGTCCCCGCCATCAGCGAGTCGCAGGAGATGGTGGCTGCGGCCCAGCACCTGGGCGCGGCAGCTCAGCTCGGCGGCCAGCAGTACGGCACCGTCACCGTCCGGGACCTCGTCAAGGCGGCTGCGGAAGCTTGGCCTGAAGCCCTCGGGTCCGGTCAGGCGCAAGACCTCGTGGGGATGGATGGCCGCCACTACCAAATCGGCGGGGTGCTCGCGTCCCTGCTCGTCGACCACCGCCGTGGCCTGACGCTCGTTGTGACGGATCGTCGCCGCCCCGCAGCCGGTATGCAGCCCCACGCCCAGGGCCGCGGCCCGGGCCAGCAGCGGCCGCATCAAGCCATCGCCCCCACCGGCCATGCGCCAGCCGCCGGCGAAACTGGTGCCCGCGAAGGCCGCGTACAGATCGAAGGGACAACGTTCGGCGCGCTGGGCCAAGATCGCACTGGCCGAACCGAGCAACAAACGCGCCTCGCCAGTGACGCCGCTATCGGCGAGCACCGCGTCCACCGTCATGGGTTCGGGCATGGCCCAGGCGGCCACCCCGCCAGAGAGATGTTGGAGCCAGGGGTTCAGCGCCAGCCGACCGCGTAGGCGGGCGACGAAGCGCTCCAGCGCCGGCGCCTGCTCGGGCCAGCGCGCCGTGGCCGCCGCCAGCATTCCGTCCAGGCCGATGGGTACCGTCAGGGGTGCACACCCGTCTGCGGCCACCACATACTGCGCGCCGGGTTCCGGCGCGAGGAACACGCTCTCATCCAGGGTGCCCAGGCGGCGCAAGATGGCGCGCAGCAGACCGTCGGGGCCGCCGTCGGTGACCAGGTGGAAGCCGGTGTCGAACCAGCATGCACCGCGACGGTAGCGCTGCATCAGGCCACCGGGCACGGTGTGCCGTTCCAGCACGGTGACCTGCCAACCGCCCTCGGCCAGCAGCAGCGCCGTGGCCGTGCCCGCCAGGCCCGACCCGATCACCACCGCGCGGCCCGGAGTCACGGCAGAGACTCGGGCACGACCAGAGTCGCCAGGGCCAAGGCCGCCGCGCCCAACGCCGGCACCCGCCACACCGGTGCCGCCCAGGCCAGGGCCGCCGCCGCCACCGCCTGGCCCAGGGCCGGCGACAGCCACCACCCGATCGGCAGGGCCAGCAACACCGCACCCAGCAACACCCGTCGTCGGCCCACCGTGGCGGCGGGCAGTCCCGCCAAGGCCGGCAGGGGCAGGCACCAGGCCACCAACAGGAAGGCCGCGCCGTTGCGCGCCGCCCAGGCCGCTCCCGCAGGTCGTGCGCGCACGGCAAGCCACAACGCCGCCGCCAGAGCCAGGCCAATGCCGACGGTACCGCCGTGCACCCAGCCGCCCGGTAGCATCGCCCAATGCCCGCCGATCAACCACGCCGCCCGCAGGGCCAGCAGAGCCAACACCAGCGCCAAGCCTCCCGCCAGCCAGGCCATGATCACGCGGCCGCGACCGCTCGGCAGCACGCGCAGGCCCGGCGCCGCCGCCAAGAGCCAGAGTCCAGCGGCGAGCACGGTCAGCGGGCCATGCCAGTGGATGAGTCCAGGGGGCGTGTCCATCAGGCCGCCCGCATGGCCAGGCCCGCGCGCGCCGCGATGGCGGTCAGGGCGGTGGCGACCACGCCGTGGCGCTGGGCCACCTGCAATAAGTGGCCAAGCACCCATGGCAACTCACCCGCATCGGCCACGATCGATGGCCGGTGGGTCCCGACCCGGGCGAAGAACTCGGCCGCACGCCCGCTGAGACCAGGGGGTATGACGATGCCCGCCGCCGCCGCCACCGCCGCGCCCTCGTCGGTGGCGGCCAGGGTCAGGCGGCGCAGTTCTGCGTCGGCCCACACCGCAGCCATGCCCAGTCCCGTGGCCAGGCACAGCGGCCCGACCGTGGCGTTGAGGATGGCCTTCTCCCACTGGGCCGGGCGCACCTCGGGGACCTCGTCCACAGTGATCCCGGCGCGACGCCAGGCCGCCAGCACCGGCGCCCACACCGGATCGACGGGGCCCACCACCAGGCGCGGCGCGGCTCCGGTGGCCCGCACCGTGCCGTCGGCATCACGGTCCAGCGCCAGGAAGGGCACCACCACCGCCACCGGCTGGCCCAGACCGTTCTGCGCTGCCAGCACCTGGCCACGCAGCGATGCCCAAGGCGTCTGATGGCAGCGGGTGGCAACCAGCAGTGGAGCGTCCGCGGGCCCACCCGCCGCCGGTGCCCAGGCCACGATGCCACTGGGCAGCGCGACGCGGGCGCGCACTGCGACCTGGCTGCGCCCCGTGGCCCACGCGGCACCCGCCGCCGCACCAAGGAAGCTGCCCACCAGACCTGCGCCAAGCACCCGACAGTTCATGGGGCGGGATCCTGGGCCGGGGCCAGGACGGACAAGGATGGGGCGACCAGCATCAGCAGGACCAAGTCGCTGCCCGGGATCGGCTGCGTGGTCCGGCCGGTCGCCGCGCCCCAGCGCGACGCGTCCGTTGCGGGCACGATCAGGTCCTGGTCCACTGGCACGGTGGACGGCGCGCGGCCATCCAGGATCACCTGGGCGCGGAGCGGTCCTGGCGGCGACGCGCCGGGCCGACGCTGGGCTAGGGCGCAGACGATCACGCCGGCCGGATCGCCGTGCACCTCCACCGGACCATCGGGCAGAACCAGGGCGGCGCGCCAGCGACCACGGTACTCGGCCAAGCCCCAAGACATGAGCGTGCGCCAGCCGCGATGGGCCGCCGCCTCGGCCCGATCCCAACGCATCAGCGGATGGCCCAGCTCCGCGCACTGCCACGCATCCAACCGCTCCGCCAGGGCGGTGCGCATCGCCGCCATCCAGACCTTCGGCGTGTCTCCCGGATCAGCGGGCGCAGCGAACATTCCTGCACGCATGACCCCGGGACGGATCCAGGCCTGGCCAGGCGCCAGCACCCGGGCCGCGCCAGCATGGGCCAGCAACGCTACCGGCCGGCCCAGGGCCCGGGCCGCCACCGCCGCGCCATTGCGGAAGCGGCCCACACGTCCCGCACCCTGGCGCGTGCCTTCGGGAAAGACCGCCAGATCTACCGCTGTTGGCAAGCCCGCAGGCACGCCCTGGTCCAGCTCCGCCACCGGCAGCATGCCGCCAATGCGTGCCGCCCTGCCGAGCAGCGGCGCCCGGAAGACCCAGGGCTTGGCCAGCAGAATGCGGGGACGGCCCGGCAGGGCGAGGACGGCGAGAATGTCCAAGACGCTGCCATGGTTGCTGACCACCACCTGCGGCTCCGTGGTCGGCGCACCGGTGCAGACCCTCCACCGGGTGGTCGGCGGCACTGCCAGCACCACGCGGCTGCCCACCCGCAGGGCCGCAGGCAGCAACCGGCGTGAGCCCGGCAGCAGGGCCAGCAACGGCAGGATCAGGCAGACGCCGGCGAAGGTCGCATGGCCGATGACGGTATTCACCAACGTGGCCACGCCGCGAGTCGGACCTCGGGTCGGCACCAGTAGCCGCGCCGCCACCGCCACACCCAGGCCCGCCACGCCCGCGGCCACGCCACCGGTCAGGGCCACTGCCGGTACGATCAACAGCCACGTGGTGGCGGTGCGGCTGTGGGCCCGCTGCCGGGTCAGCCAGGCCGTGGCGACCACCGCGGCCAACCAGGCATATGGGGCCGTCGGCCAGGCCAGCGCGACCAGCGCGGCCACACCCAGGCCCAGCAACGCCGGGGCCACGCTGGCGGTGATGACCACACCGGCGGCAGCCGCCACCCACCAGGCCGTCGCCGTAGCGAACGGGACCGGAGGCTGCGCCGTCCAGCCCAGCGCGAGCACCAGGCCCACGAGCGCCGCTGCCAGCGCGCCCACGAAAGCCTTCACGCTCGCACCGCCAGTTCGAACAAGCGGTTGGCCGCGCCCGCCGGCACGCATTGGCACACAGTCAGTCCGGCGGCTTCGCAAGCCGCCATCAGGCCCGCATCGGTGGGGAAGTGCAGCGGACCGGACGGATTCAGGCCGATGGCGGTGGTGAAGCGCTCGCCCCCGGCCACCGTGGCTGCGCCCGCCGCATCCGCCAACCCCTCACGCAGCCACAGGCGTCCCTCGGGCGCCAGGTGCGCGGCGAGCCAACGCAGCAACGCCACTTGCTCATCCGCCGGCCAATAATGCAGAATATCCAGGGCCAGCACCGTGTCCGCGCGCGGGATGTCCGCCGCCGGCAAACGCGCCGCCGTGAGTTGACAGGGCACGTCAAGGCGCGCCGCCAGATGAGCCGCCACGTCCAGTTTGCGTCGGTCCAAGTCCACGCCGTGCCAGCCGGTAGTCCCGGCCCGACCCGCCGCCACCAATGCGCCCAGGCCAGAACCGCAGCCCGCGTCCAAGACCCGGCCCCAGGGCCGCGGATCCGCCAGCAGCAGCGGCCATACTGGATCCCAGCGCCGCTTGAGGCGGGTGAACCAGCGCCACGCCGGCGGCAAGGCCGTCCACGGCGCGCCGCCAGCGTCGGGCAGGCCGCGCCACAAACCCCAGGCGAGTAGCCCGGCCACAGCGGTGGCCAGGCCCGCAGTCCAACCGCCCAGCCAGAGCGCGCTGACCACCAGGCCGGCCAGCACCGCCGGCGCCAAGGCGCGCACGCCCGGCGGCCACGCCAAGGCCAAGGGCAGGGCCGCAGCCAGCAGGCCTGGGGCAGGAGTCGGCTCCACCCCCACTGCCCGGGCAACGGCGGCCGCGCCCACCGTGGCCCCGGCGATGGCCACCACGCTGCGGCAAGCATCACCGGTCTGCGCGCTCACTATCGCCACTGCGACGATGACGAGCCAGCCGCCCGGAGCACCCCAGACCAGCAGCGACACGGCCAGCGCCGCCAACGCTGCCGCGACCAGACGCAGCCCGGCTGGACCGCGGCGATAGTCCGGCAGCGGCACCGGCCCGTCCGGCCTAGTACCAGTCGGCAGCCCGGCCAGCAAGGCCACGGGCACCACCAGCATGGTCGCCGGCAAGGCCATGGGGGTCGCGTCCGCCAGCGGCAGCAACACAGCTGGCAGAGCTCCCACCGCCATCACCACCGGGGCCGCCACCGCACCGTGCCGTGGTGCGACGACGCGCAGCAGCAGTGCAGTCAGCAACGTGCCCGCGCCCATGGCTGCGGCGCGCGGATCGCACCAGCCCACGGGCACCAGGACGGCCACGGCCGCGACGCCCAGCAACGGCCGGCGAGCGCGCAGCGACAGCAGTGTGGACCAAAGCGGGACGAACATCTCAGGCGAGGAAGGCGCCCAGCTCGCTTTCAATGCGCTTCGCATCGAAAGCCGCGGGGTCGACCATGTCGGCATCAAGCTGATAGACTGACAGCCCGGCGGCGCGCAGACCTGGCAG
>JBBQTJ010000141.1:0-8306 GCA_038213315.1 Planctomycetota bacterium | reverse complement strand
GGCGCCGTCGCGGGCAGTCGCCAAATCACTGGTAAATAGAGGCGACTGCGCGGATGCACCACGGCCCAGGCATGCAGCCCCGCGCCTGCCACCACGCAGCCCGCCGCCGCCCAGGGCAGACCGCCGGCCAGCAAGGCCACTGAGCCTGCCATCAAGGGCACATCGAAGGCGAGGTGCGGCCGCATGTCGTCATGCTGCTCAAGGGCGGCGTTTGCCAACCGGTGACACCACGGATACCCGGTGCGGATCTTTCGCGTGCCCCGGACCACGCCGGCGCAGGATGCGCTCATGCTGCTCGCCCTGCTGCGTTGGATGATCGCTCTCGCCTGGCTGGGCCTGATGGTCCTGCTGCTCGCCCTGCCGGCGGTGGGCTTCTGCCTGGGCGTGACCCAGCCGCCGGCGATGCCGGTCGGCTGGAAACCGCCGGTCGCTCATGCCGATGGCCTGGCCACCGTGGCCGGGCTGGGCCGGCGTCAGGACGTGGGGCGGGTGCTGTGGGTTGATTTGCGCGGCACGCCAGTGGAGCTGGGCGAGTCCATGGGCTTGCTGCTGTACGACCGCATCGGTGGGCTGGAAAGCGATCTGGTCACGACCTTGCAGGACCGGGTGCCCCTGTTCGCCGGGCGGCATCTGCTCCTGGGACTGGTGGGTCTGAACAACCGCACCCTGGCTGATCACTTCACCGCCAATGAACTGCTGGAGATCCGGGCCGCCACCGCCGCGCCGGATCCGGTGCTCGACCCGTGGCGCTGCCTGGGGCCGGGCTATCAGCGGGCGGTTCACTACCACGCTCTGCACGACGTCAGCCAGTACCTCATCGACAATCCCTTGGTGCGGCCGATCCAGGTGGGCTGTTCGGCCTTCGCGGTGGGCGGCGCACACACGACCGATGGCCATCTGGTGGTGGGCCGGCTCTTCGATTTCGAGGGCGGCCCGCGCTTCGATCTCGACAAGGTGGTTTTCACCATGCATCCGGCGGGCGGACTGCGCTTTGTGCATGTGGCTTGGGCGGGCATGACCGGGGCCGTCACCGGCCTGAACGAAGCTGGCTTGTGGGTCTCGATCAATGCCGCCGCCACCGCCGACCAGGGTTTTGTCGGCCGGCCTATCGTCATGGTGGTGCGCGAAGTCCTGCAAACCTGCCGCAGCATCGACGAGGCGGTGGCAGTGCTGCGCCGCTCGCAGGTCTTCGTCAGCGACGGCGTGCTGCTGGCCTCGGCGTCGGAGCGTCGCGCTGTGGTGGCCGAGCTTGGCCCCACCGGCCTAGGCGTGCGCGCGTGGCAGGACGACCGCATCATCAGCACCAACCACTTCCTGGATCCGGCCTGGGCCGGGGACAAGCGCAATGCCAGCCGCATGGTACATGGCACCACGGCAGTGCGCGCCGCCCGCCTGACCGAGTTGCTGGACCAGCAGCCGGTCGATCCTGCCCGCGCGGTGGCGATCCTGCGCGACCGCCGCGGCCCAGGTGGCCTGGAACTGGGCTTCAACAATCGCAGTGCCATCAATGCCTGGATCGGTGCCCACCTGGCGGTGGCGGACCTGGACCGGGGCATTCTGTGGGTGTCCGAGCCGCGCCACGGGCTGGGCGCGATGCGCGCCTTCACCATCGATGGGCCGCTGCCTGCGGCTGATCTGCCCGAAGATCCCGAGCTGGGCCGCTGCCTGGAGGCCTTGCCCCGTTGGCTGGAGGTGCGCGCCACCTTGCTGGGCAACGTGCGGGATCCCGCCAAGCGCGCCGCCCTGGTGGCCAAACTCCTGCGCCTGAACGGCGACCATTTCGAGTCCCACTGGATCGCCGGCCTGAACGCCACGGACCCCGCCGAACGCCGCGCCCACCTGGAGGAGGCCCTGCGTCTGCGGCCCGCCTATCCCCAGGATGCCGAGGCGATCCGCAAGGCCCTGGGCGGGGCCGCCATCGAGCCAGGCGATCCGCCGGCCGCACCCTGACTGGACTCGGCCATGCCCGCGAGTATCCCGCCGCCCATGCCTGCCATCCGCCGCGCCCGTCTTCCTGGTCCTGGTCTGGGCGACGCCCGTAGCGCCGCCCACGCGCTGGCGATGGCGCCCTTCCTGTTCCAGGCGGCGCGCGCCGCACGGGACCTGGGCGTGCTGGCCCGGCTGCGCAGCGCCGGTCCGGCCGGCGCCACTGCCGCAGCGGTGACCGCCGCCACAACGCTGCCGGCAACCTCGGTGGTCACCTTGCTGGAGGCCTTGTTGGCCGGCGCTCTGGTGGCCGAAACGGCGGACGGCGCCTACGTGCTGACCACCACCGGGCTGGTGTGGCTGGACGATCCCCAGGTAGGCATCGATGCCGAGTTCGTTCATCACGTGTGCTGGCCCGGCCTGGCAGACCTGGGCGACAGCCTGCGCCAAGCACAGCCCACGGGCCTGCGCCGCTTTGGTCCCTGGGCCACCATCTACGAAGGCCTGGCCCACCTGCCGGCGGCGGTGCGCGAGCCCTGGTTCGCCTATGACCATGGGCACAGCGATGCGGCCTTCCCGGCGGCGCTGGCGCACCTGGCCGCTGCCGCGCCGGCTCACCTGCTTGACGTGGGCGCCAACACCGGGCGCTTTGCCCGGGCGGCCTTGCGCGCCCTGCCCGCGACGCGGGTCACGCTGCTCGATCATCCCGGGCAACTGGCCGAAGCGCAGACGGCCCTGGATGCCGCTGGCCTGACGCCGCGCGCCACCCTGGTCGGCCAAAACCTCCTCGACCACACCATGCCTTTCCCGGTGGGTCAAGACGCGGTGTGGATGAGCCAGTTCCTCGACTGCTTCGGCCCTGACGATGTCACCGCGCTGCTGCGCCGCGCCCGCGCCTGCCTGGCCCCGGGCGGAGCGGTGTGGGTGCTGGAGGTCTGCCCCGACCGTCAGCACGAAGCCGCAGCAGCAGCCAGTTTGCGCCTCGCCAGTTTGTACTTCACCGCTGTGGCCAATGGCGTCAGCCGCTTCTATCGCGCCCGCGACTTGTTGGCCCTGGCCGCCACCGCCGGTCTGCGCCCGGTCCAAGAATGGGATGGCCTCGGCACCGCGCATACCCTGTTCAAGCTGGTGCCGGCCTGATCAACGCGGCGGGAAGGCGTTCAGCCTCGTCCGCGTTGTACCGCCCGGGCCAGCACCCAGGCGATGGCTCCTGCGCCCAGGGCCGCCGCCGCCATCACCGGTCCTGCGCCCAGCAGCCAATCCGCCAGCAGCGGACGCAGCGCCGCCCACGGTCCGTCCGCGGTGATCGCACCGCGCAGACTGCTCATGGTCGCCCCCAGGTCCAACATCGTGCCGTGACGCAGAGCGTGGCCGACCGCCACTTCAAGCGCGAACCACGCGGCCAGCAACGGCCCGAAGCTGAGGTTCGACGCCACCAGGGCCACCGCGGGATTCAGTCGCAGCGCCAGGGCCAGCCAGGCCGCCGCCGCCATCTGCAGGCCGGGGATCGGCGCGACACCCATGGCCGCGCCCAGCGCCGCCGCCCGCGCCGCCGCACCGGGCGACAAGCCACTGCGCAAGGCCGCCGCCCAGGGCGAGCCGCCCTCGGCCGGGGCATGGGGCCAGGGCAGGCAGCGCCGCGTGACCAGTCGCGTGAAGGCCCAGGCGGTGCGCAGGTTGTCCTTGGTCTTGTCGAAGTGGCTGACGCGATCCGCGGGATAACGCACCGCCACCGGCAACCGCCGCACCGCCACGCCGCCCCACACTGCGCGCACCAAGGACTCGACCTCATAGGCATAGCGCCCAGCCCGCACCCGGATGGTGACCATCGCCGGCAGAGGATACACGCGCAGTCCGGTCTGATTGTCGCCGGGCCACACACCACACGCGACCCAGGTCCACAGACTGGTCCACCAGCGTCCGAAGCGGCTGGCGGCGGGCGCACCAGCCATGTCCCGTTCACCCAACCACAATGCCATCGGCGCCGACTCGCTGGCCCAGGCCAGACGCCGCGCTTCACCAGGCGGGTGCTGCATATCCGCGTCGATGCTCAGGGCCCGGCGATGACCGGCCGCGGATAGGTGCCGCAAGCCGGTGGCCAAGGCGTGGCCCTTGCCCCGATTTGGCGCCACCGTCAGCACCAGATCCGCGCCCGCCGCAGCGGCCAGCGCGCCGCTGCCGTCGGTGGAGCCGTCATCGACCACCACGATCAGCGCAGCACCTTCGGCCCGGCAACCGGCTACCACCTGGCCGACAGTACGTTCATGGTTGTAGACCGGAATCAGCACCGGCACCGACGTCGGCCAACCGTCCATCATCGTGGTCACAGGCATGGGCGTGACGATAGCACGACGATGGCCGACCGCACCTTCGCTCAGCCGGCGGCAGAGCCCGCCGCCAGCGTGGGATAGTCGGTGTAGCCCTTGGCCGCACCGCCGTAGAAGGTCGCGCGATCATAGCGCGCCAAGGGCGCATCCGCGACCAGCCGCGCGACCAGGTCGGGATTGGAGATGTACAACCGCCCAAAGACCACCGCATCGGCCCGTTGCTCCGTCAGGGCGGTGATCGCCTCGGCGCGATCATAGCCGCCGGCCGACAGTAACGGACCGTGAAACATGGGCCGGAACAATTGGCTGGTCGAGGGCGCCGCGACGGTGCCGTCCTGGCCACCCGCATTGGTGGCTCGTGGTTCGATCAGATGCAGATAGGCCAGCCCACGAGCATCCAAGGCACTGATCGCGGTGCTGAAGGTGGCCAGCGGATCGCTATCGCTCATGGTATTGAAGGTGCCGTAGGGCGACAGGCGCACGCCGACCCGGTCGTTGCCCCACAGCGCCGTCACCGCATCGACCACCTCCAACAGCAGACGCACACGATTGGCGATGCTGCCGCCGTACTGATCGGTGCGCTGATTGGTGCCGTCCTGCAGAAACTGGTCCAGCAGGTAGCCATTGGCGCCATGCACCTCGACGCCATCGAAGCCGGCCTCTTTCGCACAGCGCGCCGCGTGCACGAATTCGGCGATCAGGGCCGGGATCTCTGCCGTCTCAAGGGCCCGGGGCACCGGGAAGGGTTCTTGTCGCCAGGCCGCGGTGAAGGTCTTCCCCTCAGCGGCGATGGCCGATGGCGCCACCGGCAAGGCGCCGTCCGGTTGCAGCGACGGGTGCGAGATGCGCCCCACATGCCACAGCTGCAGCACCATCCGTCCGCCCGCGGCGTGCACTGCGGCGGTGATAATGCGCCACGCCGCAACCTGCTCAGGCGTGTAGATGCCCGGCGACCCGGGATACCCGCTGGCCCGAGGACCAATGCAGGTCGCCTCACTGATGATCAGGCCGGCGCTGGCGCGCTGCGCGTAGTACGTGGCCGCCAGCTCGTGCGGCACGCCGGTCGAACTATTGCGCAAACGCGTCAACGGCGCCATGACCACACGATTGGGCAGGGTCATGGCGCCAAGGCGCAGCGGGGTGAGGAGCGTCGTGGCGGTCATGAGGGTGGTCGCTTGCGTGGTAGTCGTGAAGTTTTGGCTTAGGCTACTCTGCCTCTGCTCGCCAACCGAGCACACCAGCCTGAGCCCACATCCCTACGCTGCCGAAACCTCGGCCGATGTCACTTTCAGGTCTTCCCCGGCGGCAGCCCGCAGACCTGCGCCACCTGGTGACGATGGTTCGCGAACCAGCGATAGCCCAGATCGAAAACCCAGCGCCCGGGCGGCACCACGACGATCAACCACAGTGGAATCCCCCACCAGCGCCGCCGCAGCACCCAACGATACGCCGCCGCGCCGCGCACCAGCGTGCCATCCGCCAGCAGAATGCTGATGTCGCGCAGCAGGTCCTCAGCCGACAACTGCGTGCGCGCCGCGACCCAGGGTTCCTGCAATGCCGCCGTCGACAGTCCCAGTCGCGCAAAAGTCGGCGACCACCACGGCACCCAACGCGAACAGATGCCGCACGACGCATCGAACAGCACCCAGCCGACAGGCGATGGCGGAGCGGACTGGGTCATGGCAACATCATGGACGTCGCCGGGGGGCGGCGCCAGTGATGATGGGGCTATCCGGACGACTATTTCTTCTCGTCCGCCAACTGCTGCACGACGATCGGCGGGATGGGCGTCCCCGAAGCACTGGCGATCCGGCGCAGTAACTCCCGACGCTCCTTCACCGTATAGCCACCGAACGCCAGCATCTCGTTAAGCGTACGGTGGTCGACCGGCTTGGCCGAGTAAGCCTCCACCACAAACTTGTCGATGCGCGGGCCGACCTCGGCCAGGAAGCCCTTGATGTCGAGCTGCAAACTCACGCTCGCATTGTTATCCACAACTATTGGCGGAGTGTCACCGTCGTCGGGATCGAAGACAGTAATACCCCGACCTTCGACGATTGTCTTGTCATCCCAAAATGCATTCCGCATGTTCACGTATGAGCCGCGCACATACAACATAAGCCGGGCCCGGCGATCGCGGATTCCCTGCCACTGACCTTCGGCATTTGGGCGTGGAGCATTCCAGAGAAGCTGCTCCACAGCGATTGCCTTCCCCCCTCGGATTGAGGAGCCGTTCGGCCCAAACTCCAATGCAGAAGCCGTCCCCCGCATGATGATCCCTGTGGCAATGTCGAGGATGGCTGCTTGCCACTCATCATCCATCCTATTATAGGCAGTCGCAGTGCGGAGAAGGTCTAGGGCCTTTTGCGAATAATTTGCGCCCTTACCGCCCTTATCAATTCGCAGTTGCTCAAGTTCCACGAGGCTTTTGGCTGGATCTAGCGGTGGTAGTCCCTTGGGCTCTGCCGAGTTGACAATGGTCATGAAGAGGAGGCACATGACAATCTTCATGGGTGGGATCCTAGCTCATTCGGGCTGCGCGTCACATGACACGCTGACGAATCGTCCTTGGTTACTGTCATAGTCCCATCCGCCGTCATTCGAAACTTCTGCAGGACTTTGCTTCCTATCTCGGGGCCTGTGTCCGCCTCTGAACCAACAGCCCGATAGATATATGGTATTGCCCAGTCGAATCCTCCGGCAGTGAAGCCTGACGCCACATATCTACGCCCTAATCCCCGGTGGCGAATAACCGGCGGTGCCCATGCTAGAAAAAATATTTTAGTCGTGGGCACGCCTACCTTCTAGTCGGTACGTGTGGCGGCGTCATGGTGGCGGACGACCACTCATGATGCCGGCTCCATGCTCAGGCCACGCGTGTTGGTCGGCCGACGGTCACCGGTGATCCTTCGGCTACAAACGACGAGTCGGGCGGACCACTCAGCGCGTCCCCCCACTCGGATCCGTAGGTTTCTGCTAGGTCCGCGTTGATGGTGGTCGCTGCCGACGGACGGATGCGCCAGGGCGGATGCTCGACCCGATAGGCGACGGTGCCGCCATCGCGCTGACGCGTCCATCCCCAATAATGCTCGGCCAGCCAACCATCACGGCTGGACGGATCAGGCAGGGTGAAGGGCTCACGCAGGGTCAGGCACAGGTCATGCCAACGGGCCAACTTCCAGCGGTACCTGACCTCGTCCGCAGCGGTGGTGCTAGCCATGGGCAAGGCCAGGTACGGTTCGTTGTAGCAGACCCGAGCCACCCAGGCGATGGCCCGGCGCGGCACAAATTCGCGGATGAAGCCGACGCCGCGCTCCAGACCAACGGGTCCGTGACGGCGCAGATAGAAGCGCAGATTGACCTCATCGAAATGACGATGGCCCGGGATCGGCAGGCCCAGGACCCGGGTGTCCAGAAATCGAAAGCCTACCAGGCTGACATAGGTCCGGCCCTCGTGGTCGTCCAGCTCGACGCCGCGCGGCACCAAAGGTCTTAGCAGCGCGGGATCCACCGCCCACGACACCATCGCCACGTGCCGCCACTCGGCGCTGAGGAATATGCTCATGTCTGATGGTTGGGCGGCAGCCCGCAGACCTGCGCCACCTGGTGACGATGGTTCGCGAACCAGCGATAGCCCAGATCGAAGACCCAGCGCCCGGGCGGCACCACGACGATCAACCACAGTGGAATCCCCCACCAACGCCGCCGCAGCACCCAACGATACGCCGCAGCGCCGCGCACCAGCGTGCCATCCGCCAGCAGAATGCTGATGTCGCGCAGCAGGTCCTCGGCCGACAACTGCGTGCGCGCCGCGACCCAGGGTTCCTGCAATGCCGCCGTCGACAGACCCAGTCGCGCAAACGTCGGCGACCACCACGGCACCCAACGTGAACAGATGCCGCACGACGCATCGAACAGCACCCAGCCGACAGGCGATGGCGGGACGGACTGGCTCATGGCTGCATCATGGACGTCGCCGGGGGGCGGCGCCAGCGCTGCGCCGGGGCCGCTGACCCGCGCCCAAAGCCGCCCGCCAGCGGAGCTGCAGATCCT
>JBBQTJ010000140.1:0-8308 GCA_038213315.1 Planctomycetota bacterium | reverse complement strand
TATCACGGCTACGTCTTCACCTTGCCGCAGCACACCGTCGAAGAGTGTCGCGACCTCGGTCTGACTTTCCAGCGCGGCATCAAGATCCGCATCCGCGTGGCCGGCCCCAATCTGCCGGAAGTCCTTGAAGAGGACGTCCATATCGGCTACTGCCCGATCCGCATCGGCGGTGGCGAGTTCATCGTCAACGGCGCCGAGCGCACCATCGTCACCCAGATCCAGCGCAGCCCCGGCGTCGATTTCAGCAGCGAAGCCGCCACTAGCGGCCGGCGCATCTACTCTTGCCGCATCATCCCCGAGCGCGGTTCGTGGATCCAGGTCGAACAGACCACCAAGGACCTGCTGCAGATCAAGATCGACAAGAGCGCCAAGGTGGTCGCCACCTGTTTCCTGCGCGCGCTGTCGAAGGACCACGGCACCACTGACAAGATCATCGGCGCCTTCTTCGAGACCGATGAGATCATCGTCGCCACCAAGGGCAGCAAGGAAAAGGCCATCGGCCGCATCCTCGCCGCCGACGTGGTCGGCAAGGACGATGGCGAGATCCTGGCGAAAGCCTGCGAGACCATCACCGAAGGCGTCTACAACAACTTCCGAGACCTGGGCGTCGAGACGGTGAAGATCATCACCGCCCACCAGGGCAACGATCTGCCGGTCAAGCCGGACGACATCCTGCTGGCGACCCTGCGTGAGGACGAGAGCCAGTCCCACGAAGAGGCCCTGCTGCGCATCTACCGTCGTCTGCGTCCCGGCAATCCCACCGACGAGGCCAAGGTCCGGGAGTTCTTCCAGGACCGCTTCTTCAACGAGCAGCGCTACAACCTGGGCGCGGTCGGTCGTTTCCGTATCAACCGCAAGCTCAAGACCGAGGGCGACAACCGCGTCCTCACCATCGTCGACTATGTCGCTGCGTTGAAGTACCTGCTGACCCTGATCCGCAGCAACTCCTCGTCCGGCGAACTGGATGACATCGACCATCTCGGCAATCGTCGGGTACGTCCGATCGCGGACCTGCTCTCCGATGAACTGCGCGCCGCCATGCTCAAGCTGCGCCGCGCCGTGAAAGAGAAGCTCTCTCGCGATCTGGCTCAAGAAGACGTGGCTCAGGCCCTGGCGCCGCGCAACCTGTTCAACAACCAGGCGGTCGACAGCGCGATTCAGAACTTCTTCCAGCGTGGCGAGCTGTCCCAGGTCGTCGACCAGTCGAACCTGCTGTCGCAGCTCACTCATGAGCGCCGTCTCTCGGCCCTTGGCCCCGGCGGTCTGAATCGTAAGCGCGCGGGCTTTGAAGTGCGCGACGTGCATACGTCGCACTACGGTCGTATCTGCCCGATTGAGACGCCTGAAGGCGCGAACATCGGCCTGATCGTCTCTTTGGCCATCTATTCGGCGGTCAACGAGTACGGCTTCCTGGTCACGCCCTACCGCAAGGTCACCAACGGGCGCATCCTCGAAGAAATCGTCTATCTGATGGCCGACGAAGAGGCCGAGAACAAGATCTGCCAGTCGACCATCGATATCGACAAAAACGGCAAGATCCTCAACGAGATCGTCCAGGTCCGTACGGCTGGCCAGTTCACCGAGGTCGCGGCCAACGAAGTCAGCTACGCTGACGTCAGTGCCAAGCAGATGATCGGCGTCAGCGCCGCGCTCATCCCCTTCCTTGAGCATGACGACGCCAACCGCGCCCTGATGGGCGCGAACATGATGCGTCAGGCTGTGCCCTTGCTGGTCAGCCAAGCGCCCATCGTCGGCACCGGCATGGAAGAAGAGATTCCCAAGAGCTCGTCGATGGTGTGCGTTGCCGGCCAAGACGGCACGATCACGGGTGTCGATGCCAAGCGCATCGAGATCCAGGATAAGGATGGCCGCAAGCACGAATACCCGCTGCGCAAGTACCACGGCCTCAACGAGCGTACCTGCCTGAATCAGCAGCCGATCGTCAATCTGGGCGACGAGGTCAAGGCCGCGCAGATCATCGCTGACGGCGGCGGCACCGACAAGGGCATCCTGGCCCTGGGCAAGAACTGCGTTGTCGCGTTCATGCCCTACGACGGCTACAACTTCGAAGACGCCATCGTCGTCAACGAACGCCTGCTAGCCGAAGATCGCTTCACCTCGATCCATATCGAAGAGTTCAAGTCTGAAATCCGCGAGACCAAGCTCGGCAAGGAGGAGTTCACTCGCGAAATTCCCGGTCGTAGCGAAGAGGCCCTGCGCAATCTGGATGAGCGTGGCCTGGTCCGCGTCGGCACCCTGGTCCGCCCCGGCGACGTGCTGGTCGGCAAGGTGACCCCGAAGAACAAGAGCGAGCTGTCCCCGGAAGAGAAGCTGCTGCATGCGATCTTCGGCCGTGCCGGCGAAGACGTGCGCGACGACTCGATGGTGATGAAGCCCGGCATCCGCGGCGTGGTGGTGGCGGTCAAGCGCTTCCAGCGCCGTGCGGCCCTCACCGAGAAGGATAAACGGGAGGAGTCCGGCCGCATCAAGGGCATCGAAGACCGCTTCGCGGTGTCGATGGCCCAGGTGGTGCGTGAGAAGTTCAACCAGATCTGGGAAGTCGCCGGCGCCAACGTCGTCAACATCGAGACTGGCGAAGTCGTCGAGTACAGCCCGGCCATGTCCGACGAAGAGCTGCTCAAGCTCAATCGCGAACTGCCGGTCACCGCCCTCAACTTCGTGGGTTCCAAGCGCCGTCGCGCTCGCGCCATCTATGACGAGTTCGATCCCAAGATCGAAAGCATCAAGGCTGAGTGCGAGAAGGAGATCGTCAACGCCAAGCGCGGCGACGACCTCCCGACCGGTGTCCTGGAGATGGTCAAGGTGTTCGTCGCCCGCAAACTGACCCTCAAGGTCGGCGACAAGATGGCCGGACGCCATGGCAACAAGGGCGTCATCTCGGTCATCGTGCCCGAAGAGGACATGCCTTTCCTGGCGGATGGCCGGACGGTCGACATCGTGCTGAATCCTCTGGGCGTGCCTTCACGCATGAACGTCGGTCAGATCCTGGAAACCCATCTGGGTTGGGCCGGCCTGGCGCTGGGCGTGCGGACGATCAGTCCGGTGTTCGACGGCGCGACCGAAGAAGAGATCCGCGGCATGCTGACGCAGGCCGGCCTTCCCGAAGACGGCAAGACCTGGCTCTACGACGGTCGCACCGGCAACAAGATGAACCAGAAGACCACCGTGGGCGTGATGTACATGCTGAAGCTCCACCATCTGGTGGAAGACAAGCTGCACGCCCGTGCCACCGGCAGCTACTCGCTGATCACTCAGCAGCCCCTCGGCGGCAAAGCCCGCTTTGGTGGCCAGCGCTTCGGTGAAATGGAAGTCTGGGCCCTGGAGGCCTATGGTGCAGCCCACGTGCTCCAGGAAATCCTCACGGTCAAGTCCGACGATGTGGACGGCCGCACGCGCATCTACGAGTCGATGGTCAAGGGCGACGGCAGCCTGACCTACGGCACGCCGATGGCCTTCGAGGTGCTGATGAACGAGATCCGCGGGCTTGGTCTGGACATCCGTCTGCACCGCCCCGAGGACATGTCGTTCGACACTGCCCCGGCCACCCTCGACTTTGGCACGCCAGCCAAGGGCGAGGATATCGGCTTCGAGCAGGAGCTGGTGGCCGATGCCCCGGCCGATGCCGCGATCGATGGCCAAAGAGCCCCCGACGCCTGATTCTTTGCGATAGCGATAGCGACCGTACCCGCGCCACCGACGAAGCAGGACCACTAGCACATGATCGACGTCGCCGAAGCCACCAACCTTTCCAGCCCCGACTACAACGCGGTGTCCATCCGTCTGGCCTCTCCCGAGGTCATCCGGTCCTGGTCCCAGGGCGAGGTGAAGCGGCCCGAAACCATCAACTACCGCAACTACAAGGCGGAACGCGACGGTCTGTTCTGCGAGAAGATCTTTGGACCAACCAAGGATTGGGAGTGCTTCTGCGGCAAGTACAGCGGCGTGAAGTACAAAGGTATCGTCTGCGAAAAGTGCGGCGTTCTGGTCACCCACAGCCGCGTCCGCCGCGAGCGCATGGGCCACATCAACCTGGTGTCGCCGGTCGCGCACATCTGGTTCTTCAAGACCATGCCTTCGCGCCTCGGCATCCTGCTGGGCATGAAGTCGTCGAACCTGCAGCAGGTCACCTATTTCCAGAAATACATCGTCACCGATCCCGGTACCACGCCCCTTGAGTACATGGAAGTGCTCACCGAAGAGCAGTACCGCAAGGCACAGGAGAAGTACGGCGACGATTTCAAGGCGATGATGGGCGCCGAGGCCGTGCAGGAGCTGATCCGCCACCTCGACCTCGACAAGCTGATCAGCGATCTGCGTGAAGAGCTGGCCTCGACCCGCGCCAAGCAGAAGCTCGAGAAGATCATCAAGCGGCTGAAGCTCTCGGAAGAGATCAAGTCGTCGCAGAATGATCCGCAGTGGATGGTCATGACCGTGGTGCCGGTCATCCCGCCCGATCTGCGTCCCCTGGTTCCGCTCGAGAACGGCAACTTTGCCACGTCGGACCTGAACGACCTCTACCGTCGGGTCATCTACCGCAACAACCGCCTGAAGAAGCTGGTCGAGCTGAACGCCCCCAGCATCATCATCCGCAATGAAAAGCGGATGTTGCAACAGGCCGTTGATGCGCTGTTCGACAATGGCCGCTGCCAGCGCGCCGTGTTCGGCTCGGGCAATCGTCCGCTGAAGTCCCTGACCGACATGATCAAGGGCAAGCAGGGTCGCTTCCGCGAAAACCTGCTCGGCAAGCGCGTCGACTATTCGGCCCGTTCGGTCATCGTGGTCGGTCCGCGCCTCAAGCTGCACCAGTGCGGCCTGCCCAAGTCGATCATCCTGGAATTGTTCCAGCCCTTCATCATCCGCGCCCTTAAAGAGCGCGGCTACGCCGAGACGGTCAAGGCCGCCAAGCGCAAGCTGGAGCGTCGCGACGAAGAGGTCTGGGAAGTCCTTGATGATGTGATCAAGGGTCGCGTGGTCATGCTGAACCGCGCTCCCACCTTGCACCGTATGGGCATCCAGGCCTTTGAGCCGGTGATGATCGATGGCAGCGCCATTCAGCTCCACCCGCTGGTGTGCGCCGGCTTCAACGCCGACTTCGACGGTGACCAGATGGCCGTCCATCTGCCCTTGTCCATCGAGGCGCAGACCGAAGCCCGCGTGCTGATGCTGTCGACCAACAACATCTTCTCGCCGTCCAACGGCAATCCGATCATTTCGGCTGACCAGGACATCGTCCTCGGTTGCTACTTCCTGACCATTGCCAAGGAAGAGCAGATCGGCGAAGGCAAGCGCTTCTCGTCCAACGATGAAGTGCTGATGGCCCTCGATACCGGCTGCATCAACCTGCACAGCCTGATCAAAGTACCCCTGCCCAAGGGCCATCTGATCGACGACGGCGGCCCGGTGAAGAAGGCCTGGAAGGGCGGCTTGGTCGAGACCACCGCCGGTCGCGTGATCTTCAACGAAGCGCTGCCCAAGGGCATGCCGTATTACAACAAGCAGCAGGACAAGGGCGGCCTCCGCCGCGTTATCGCTGACTGCTTCGAGTACCTTGACCGTAAGAACACCATCGCGGTGTTGGATAACATCAAGGAGCTGGGCTTCACCTACTCGACCCGCTCGGGCATGTCCTTCGCCAGCAGCGACCTGTACGTGCCGGAAGAGAAGTCCGCCATCATCGGCGAAGCTGACAAGAAGGCGATGAAGTTCAACAAGGCCTATCAGCGCGGTCTGATCACCGCGAGTGAGAAGCACCGCAACATCGTCGAGACCTGGTCGCATGCCCGCGAACAGCTCTCGTCCATGCTGATGGAGAAGCTGCGCGATGACAAGCGTCACGGCGTCGGCTACATCAACCCGGTGTACGTCATGGCCAAGTCGGGTGCTCGCGGCTCGATTGCGCAGGTCACCCAGTTGTGCGGTATCCGTGGTCTGATGGCCAAGCCGAACGGCGAAATCATCGAGACCCCCATCCGTGCCAACTTCCGTGAAGGCCTGAAGGTTCTCGAGTACTTCACCTCGACGCACGGCGCTCGTAAGGGTCTGGCCGACACCGCGCTGAAGACTGCCGACTCGGGCTACTTGACCCGTAAGCTGGTGGACGTGTCGCAGGACGTGATCATCGCTCATGATGATTGCGGCACCGTGGGCGGCATCACCAAGGCCGTGGTCTATGATGGTGACAATATCAAGGTCACCCTGGCCGAAGCCGTCACTGGACGCGTGGCCCGCGACACCATCGTCGACATCATCACCGACGAGGTGGTGGTGCGAGAGAACGAGATCATCAGCCTCGAAGCCGCCAAGCGCATCGAGTCGCTCGGCTTCGAAAAGATCCGCGTGCGCAGCCCGCTGACCTGCGAAGCCCGCTCGGGCATCTGCCAGAAGTGCTACGGCATGGACCGCAGTCGCGGTCTGGCGGTCGAGTTCGGCGTCGCCGTAGGCATCATCGCCGCCCAGTCGATCGGCGAACCCGGCACTCAGCTGACCATGCGTACCTTCCACATCGGTGGCGTCGCCGGTGTGAAGACCGAAGAAACCAACTACAAGGCCCGCAAGGCCGGTAAGCTGGTGTACGAAAACCTGCGTACGGTGACCAACAGCAACAATGACAGCGTGGTGTTGAACCGAAACGGCGAAATCGCCATCCAGGACAAGAACGGTCGCACCATCGAGCGCCAGAAGGTGCCGGTGGGCTCCAAGATGATGCTCAAGGACGGCGCGATGCTGGACAAGGGCATCCTGGTGATGGAGTGGGAAGCGGCCAACATCCCGATCCTGTCCGACGTCGGCGGTATTGTGCGCTTCGAGCACATCATCCCCGAAGTCACCATGCGCGAAGAGCGCGATCCGGCCACCGGCATCGTCAACCGCATCATCCTTGAAGGTAAGGGCGACCTGCACCCGCAGATCGTGCTGGAGGCCGATGGCAAGCCCATCGCCCACTACCCCATTCCCGAGAAGGCGACCCTGCGCGTTGCCGAGGGCAGCTCGGTCACCGCCGGCACTCTGCTGGCGTCGACCCCCCGCGAGATGGCCGGTGTGCACGATATCACCGGTGGTCTGCCCCGCGTCACCGAACTCTTTGAAGCTCGCCCGCCCAAGGATCCCGCCGTCATGGCCGAGATCGACGGCATGGTCGACTTCGGCGAGCGCAAGCGCGGCAAGCGGACCATCGTGGTCAAGGCCGACTCGGGCACCGAAGTCGAGCACAGCATCCCCCAGGGCAAGCACTACCGCGTCCACAAGGGCGATCGGGTCAAGGCCGGCGACGCGCTGGTCGACGGCGTGCTGAACCCCAAGGATCTGCTGCGCATCTGTGGCGAAGAAGCCCTGCAGGACTACCTGCTGCATGAAATCCAGTCGGTCTATCGCGCCCAGAACGTGCGCATCGACGACAAGCACATCGAAGTGATCATCCGCCAGATGACCCGCAAGATCGATGTGCAGGATCCGGGCGACCTGCCCTACCTCCAGGGTCAGCTGGTCGACCGCACCCGCATCCGCGAAGAGAACCAGCGGGCCCTCGCCGATGGCCGCCGTCCGGCGACCTTCGAGCCGAAGCTCATGGGCATCACCCGCGCGGCATTGCAAAGCGAATCATTCATCTCGGCGGCCTCCTTCCAGGAGACCACCAAGGTGCTGGCCGATGCCGCGCTGGCTGGCCGTCGCGATCCGTTGCTTGGGCTCAAGGAAAACGTCATCCTTGGTCACCTCATTCCCTGCGGCACCGGTTTCGGGATCTACAAGACCCTGCAAATCGACAAGCTTGGGACCCCTGTTGCATTCCCCGATACCCCCGCTATCGTCCGCGCCCCCGCCGGATCCGTCCGCGCCGCCGACAAGGAGCAGATCAGTGCCGACCATTAATCAGTTGATCCGGAAGGGCCGCGAAACGTGCCTCCGCAAGACCAAGAGCCCTCAGCTGGAAAGCAATCCTTTCAAGCGTGGCGTGTGTCTTCAGGTCAAAACCATGACCCCGAAGAAGCCGAACTCGGCGCTGCGCAAGATCGCACGCGTGCGGCTGTCGAACGGCAAGGAAGTCACCGCCTATATCGGTGGTGAGAAGCACAACCTCCAGGAACACAGCCTCGTGCTGATCCGTGGTGGCCGCGTGCACGACCTGCCCGGTGTCCGCTACCACATCATCCGCGGCAAGCTCGACTGCCAGGGCGTTCAGGGCCGTAACCAGTCCCGTTCGCTGTACGGCACCAAGCGTCCTAAGAAAAAGAAATGACCTTGATCGTTGGGGGGCTGCGGCCCTCCAACAACGGCCTCCGGCCTGCTGCAG
>JBBQTJ010000139.1:0-8366 GCA_038213315.1 Planctomycetota bacterium | reverse complement strand
GCAGGAATGGTGGGATCCGCGTCGCCTTGCCAGCGGACGATCTCGGCAGCTTCGCCGACCTCGCTCATCAGGGCGAGGAGCAGGTTGCGCGGGCTGTGGAATTGGGCCCAGTCCCGCTGGTCGGCAAAGGCCTGGACGTCGGCACGGATGGCTTCGAGGCAGCGGGGAGAAAATGGCATAGGGCTGGGTTATGGTGAATGGGTTATGGGGTTTGGTAACAGCCAAATACAGGGGACGTCGCGGGCCACAATGCTTCACGTGCCATACCGCAGCCCCATCCCCTGCGTGCCTTACCCCATACCCCACACCCCATCCACCATAGCCTGGCTACAGCCCCAACATCCTCCGCAGTTTCGCCTTATCCACGCTGCCGCCGGCGAAGTCGTCGAAGGCTTTGGCGGCGGGGGTGATCAAGTGGCGCTGCACGAAGGCGGCGCCTTCGCGCGCGCCTTGTTCGGGATCCTTGAAGCAGCATTCCCACTCTACCACGGCCCAGCCGGTGAAACGGTGCTTGGTGAGCTGGCTGAAGATGCGGGTGAAGTCGATCTGGCCGTCGCCAGGGGAGCGGAAGCGGCCGGCGCGGTCGGCCCAGGGGAGGTAACCGCCGTAGGCACCGACGCGGCCGTCAGGACGGAACTCGGCGTCCTTGACGTGGAAGCACTTGATGCGCTCGTGGTAGAGTTCGATGTAGGCGTGGTAGTCCAAGCCCTGGAGCACGAAGTGGCTGGGATCGTAGAGGATGTTGGCGCGCTTGTGGCCGTCGAGATTGGCGAGCAGGCGCTCGAAGGTCGCGCCGTCGTGCACGTCTTCACCGGGGTGGACTTCCCAGGCGATGTCGACGCCGCAGGCGTCGGCGTGGTCAAGCAGCGGGCGCCAGCGGCGGGCAAGTTCGGCAAACCCTTCCTCGACCAGGCCGGCGGGGCGCTGAGGCCAGGGGTACATGGTGTGCCAGAGCAGGGCGCCAGTGAACGAGGGCATGGCGTTCAGGCCAAGATTCTTAGAAGCCGTCAGGCAGAGCTTGACCTGTTCCATCGCCCAGGCGGTGCGCGCCGCCGAATTGCCTCGCACCTCGGCCGGGGCGAAGCCGTCGAAGGCCTCGTCATAGGCCGGGTGCACCGCCACCAGCTGTCCTTGCAGATGCGTCGACAGTTCGGTGATCACCACGCCACCGGCAGCGGCAACGCCCTTCAGCTCATCGCAATAAGCCTTAGATTCCGCCGCCTTTTTCAGGTCCATGCAGCGCGCATCCCAGGACGGCACCTGCACGCCCTGGTAGCCCAACGAGCCCGCCCAGCGGGTCACGTTGGCAAAGCTGTTGAAGGGGGCGGCATCGCCCATGAACTGGGCGAGGAAGATGGCGGGACCGTGCATGGATGTCTCTTGGGTTATGGTTGATGGGTTATGGGTTATGGTGGACTGAATCGCGGGTTATGGTTGATGGGGTATGGGCCATGGTGAGCTGAATCGCGGGAAATGGGTCATGGGGTATGGCGGAACGCAAAAGTCAGACAGCCGACCGACGGGCGACGCGACCCAATGGCTGTCACCATATCCCATACCCCATCTACCATAACCGGATCCATATCCCATCCACTATAACCGGCTCGCTAGAGCCCCGCATTTTTCGCGGCGACTCGTGCTGGTTCCGCAGGATGCGCAAACTTCTGCGAGTGCTTTACCGCCACCCACTTCTTCTTCTCGGCTGACACCAACGTCGCGTCCAGAACTTCCTGATTAGCGACGCCGTCGCGGAAGTCTGGGCGGAACTCTGTGCCGCTGGCCAAGGATTTCAGATAGTCGTAGAGGGTGGTGGTGAAGGTGTGCTCGTAGCCGATGATGTGGCCATCGGGCCAGAAATTGCCGGCATAGGGATGGGCGGCGCCGTTCATGCACATGATGGTGCGGAAGCCCTGCACCCGTGCGTCGTCATCGTAGCTAAAGAATTTAAGTTCGTTCATGCGCTCGAAGTTCCACACCAGGCTGCCGCGGGTGCCGTTGATTTCGATGCGGTTGTAGTTCTTCCGGCCGGCAGCCACGCGGGTGGCTTCGAAGCTGGCCACGGCGCCATTGGACAAGCGGGCGAGGAACAGGAAGGCGTCGTCCACATCGACGGTGCCGAAACCCTTGCCGTCGGGCATGCGCCGCTTCTTGGTGAAGGTTTCTTGCAGGCTGCTGACCTCGGCGAATTCAAGGCCAGTCATGAAGCGGGTCATGTCGATGAGATGCGCGTTCAGGTCACCGTGGGCGCCCGAGCCGCAGACCTTGCGGTTCATGCGCCACAGCCAGGGGCAGGAGTCGTCGGACAGCCAGTCCTGCAAATACACGGCGCGCACCTGGCGGATGTCGCCCAGTTTGCCGTCCCGTATCAGCGCCGCCGCGGTGCTGGCGGCGGGGCAGCGGCGATAGTTATGCCAGACGCCGACCCGGGCCGGCTTGCCGCCGACTGTCGCTGCTTGGGCGGCCTTCAACATCTTCAGGCCTTCACCGGTGTTCAGACCGATGGGTTTTTCGCACAGCACGTGCTTGCCGGCTTTCAGGGCCTTGATGGTCAGCGCCGCGTGCGAGTCATTGGGCGTCGCGATGTCCACCAGGTGAATGTCGTCCCGCTTCAGGACCGCGTCCAGGTCGGTGCTGTATTCATCCCAGCCCAGTTCCCCGGCCGCCTGGGCCAGGGGGCCGGCGCTGCGGCCGACCATCACTTTGCGCACCACCTGGAAGGGAGTGTCGGGGAAGTAGCGATTCACCGTGGCGTAGGCATTGGAATGGGCGCGGCCCATGAATGCATAGCCGACCAGGGCGACATTGAGGACGGGGCGGGTAGGCATGGGTGCGGTCTCCACAGCGCGGCGTTGTGCCTTGGAAGCGCTTCCGTGCAAGGGGCTGACCATACCCGGCCTCTCGGCGTGAACGGTGGGGTGTCAGCGGGTTAGTTCCCGGCTTCCGGTTCGGACCGCGCCCTCTACAACCTCGGCATGCGCCCTCAGCCACTATTGAATCTGATCTTCATTCTCACGTTCGTGCTGGCGATCTCGGCGTGCGCCGCACGGCCGGTGGCGGTTCGAGAGGAGTGGTCGCCCGGAGTAGTGCGACGCGCCGGCACCTTGGTGACCGGCAAACAAGAAGGGGAGTGGACCTTCCACGATCGCGCAGGGCGGATAGAGGCACGGGGTGGCTTCAGCCATGATTTGCAGGAGGGGACGTGGACCTGGTTTCATAGCGACGGCACGGTGCGCTTGCGCGGAGCCTATCAGGCCGGTTTGCGCACTGGCGCTTGGTTGCAGCAGGATGCCGCCGGGCGCAGCGAGGCGGTGGGCGGCTATGATCGGGATCGCAGCGATGGTTTCTGGCGCTACGCCGCCGGCGGCCAGGCCAGCGCGTGCGGCTGGTACGAGTTCGGTGTGCGCCATGGGGCGTGGCTGACCTACGGCGTTCGCGGCCTGGCTTCGGCAGGGCCCCGTTGGCGCGGTCTGGCCGTCGGTCCGCAGTTGGCGGCAGATGGCGTGGTGACGGATGCGGGCGTGCCGCTTGGCTATGCCGCCGACCGTGTGGACCGCGGTGCGGTGACGGTGTGGCGCCTGCGCGATGGGGTGGGCGCCGAGGTGCTGCTGTGGGTTCACGCGGCGGGCCGTCCTCGTTTGTTGCAGGCCAGACTGAGCGGCGACGAGGTGTTGGCACGCTGGGATGACACCGGCCGTCTGCTGGTGGCAGGTCGTCGTGCCCACGCAGGTCCGATCGGTGCGTGGGTGCTGGGGCACGGGGATACGGAGGTGTCGATGGCCGCCAGCCCGCGGACAGCAGCGGTGGCGACGCCGGACCTGGTGAGCGAGAGCCTGGCCCAGGCTGATGCGGTGCAGGTGGCGTCTGCCGCCTTTGACGCCGAGGTGCGGACCCTGACGGCGCCGCTGCCGCCGCCGGCGCCGGCGGTGGTGACCATCTCAAGCGAGGTGCCGACCTCGATGACGGTGCTGGCCGGGACGCCGACGCCAGCCGTGCTGCCGGCCGCATTGGCCCAGGTGGACCCGGTGCCGGCGCCAGCGACCGCGCCTGTGGCGCTGCTGCCAGATTTTTTCACCACCGCTCAGCAGGCCAAGTCCATGGACTTGGTGCAGCGCTATGCGCAGAGCCGCGCGACGGTTGACGAATATGGCCGGACCTCTGGCCAGAAGCACACCAACCGCGCGGATCTGTTGGGCAAAGCCCTACCGCAGACCCGTTTCCTGGGCAGCGACGGCCGGGTCTTGGACCTGACCACGTGGCAGGGCAAGCCTGCGGTGGTGTTGGTGATGCGCGGCTTCAGCGGCCAGGTCTGTCTGTACTGCGCGGCGCAGACCGCAGCAGTGGCCGGTCGCATCGCCGACTTCCGCAGCGCAGGCACTGAGGTGCTGGTGATCTACCCCGGACCGGCTGAGTCGATCACTGCGTTCGTGGCCGCGGTGCAGACTTTGCGGCAGGAGCCCGCGCCCCTGGCCATCGCGCTGGATCCGGCGCTGCTCATGGTGCGCTCTTTGGGCATCGAGGGTAACTTGGCGCGGCCGACCGCGCTGGTGCTGGATGCCAAGGGCGTGGTCACCTTCGCGTATGCCGGTACCACCATCGCTGACCGGCCCACGGTCGATGATCTGCTGCGCGAAGTCGGGCGGGCCACCCGGTGAACGGCAACACCGATCCGACCCAGGTGCCGGGCCCAGCGGGGACGTATCGCTCCCCGTCGCCGGCCGCAGCACCGGCCATTCCCGGGGTCGAGATCAATGCTTGGCTCGGCCAGGGTGGCATGGGCGTGGTCTGGAAGGGTCGGCAGCCGTTTCTGGATCGCACGGTGGCGGTGAAGGTGCTGACCGTCGGTCGAGACGCCGCCGACCGGGAATGGGTGCGGCGCTTTCAGCGCGAGGCCCGTTTTCTGGCCGGGCTGCAACATGCCCACATCGTCAGCTGTTATCAGGCTGGCGTAGCCGACGACGGCACCCCCTGGCTGGTGATGGAGTTCATCGATGGCCCGACCTTGCGGCAGCAGGTCAGCAGCGGCGGACCGCTGCCGGTGGCTGAGGCCTTGCGATTGACCGCCGAAGTGGCGGCCGCCTTGCAACATGCCCACGCCTCGGGCATCATCCACCGCGATGTGAAACCCGAGAACGTGCTGTTGGCGCCCAGCCCCGGTCGGGCCTTTCCGTGGCTGGCGAAGCTGGTCGATCTGGGCTTGGCCCGCAGCGAAACCAAGGCCGGCGGCAGCGAGGCCCTGACCCGGGTCGGGTCGGTCTTGGGGACGCCGGCGACCATGGCGCCGGAGCAATTGGATACGCCGGAAACAGTCGACCATCGCGCTGATATCTATGGCCTGGGCTGCGTGCTGTTCCACGCCCTGACCGGCAGTGCGGCCTTCGGTGGCACCACCATGGCGCAGATCATCACCGCGAAGCTGACCACGGCGCCGCCGGATGTGCGCAGCTTACGTAGCGACGTGCCGGCCGCCGTGGCGGCCTTGGTAGCGCGCATGTTGGCCCGCTCGCCCGACGACCGGCCACAAACCTATGATGAGGTGATCGCGGCGTGCAGCGCGGCACCTTCGGCGGTTGCCCCTGCTACCAACCGATCGCTGGTGGCGGCGCTGCTTGTGGGACTGCTCGTGGCGCTGGTGGCCATCGCTGCGGTGGCATGGCGACCGGCGGCGCCTGCGCCTGCGCCTGCGCTCGCCGTGCCGGCCTTGGTGCCCCAGCCGGCCGTGCCGGCCGTGGTGCCTCAGCCCGCTGCGCCGCCCGCGCCCATCGTTGCGGCACCAGCTTTCGTCGGCCCCTTGTGGGAGGCCGATCTGGCCAGACGGCTGTCAGGGTGGGAGCGCCACGGCGAGGCTGTGTGGGTCGCTGACGAGGAAGGCGAGGACGCCGTGGTTGGTCATCGCGGCATTATCAGCCGGCCGTTGCCGTCTGGGCTGGTAGCGATGTCGGCGATGGTGCTATTGGCCAATGGCGAGACCAAGACGGACGAAGCCGGCCTGGGCTTGGCGCTGGCGGATGGCTCCACGGCCGTACTGATGGTCAAGAATCTTGGCCAGGGAGTGATCGCCAGCATCGACCGTTCGGCCGCTGTGGGCGAGATCTGGCAGGCCGCAGCCGGGCCGACGTTTATTCCGGTGCAGGGCGATGCGGTCCTGAGCATGCGGGTATCCTGGGCGAATGGCGTGCTGCATGCAGCCATCGCGGGCAAGGACCTGGACCTGTCGCTGCCCTTGCCGGCAGCACCCCAGCGGGTGCTGCTGCGCGCCGAGGGCAAGGCCCCCGCCCGCTTCACCGGCCTGGCTGGGGTCAGAGCGCCCTGAGCTACGCCGACCGCGGGCGTCTTACTGGAATTTCTGGGCGTTCTCAGCCCACCACACGAAGCCTTTTTCGATGGCGGTGTGGCGGGAGAAGTCATCGGCCTTGGCGTTGAAGCCAAAATCAGTGCCGGCCAAAGCGCGCAGGGCCAGGGTCAACTCAGCACCGGACACATTCGCTTCCAGGGCCATCAGCAGCGGGGGGATGGCCAGTTTGTAATCCAGCTTGGCCAGGGCGCCGCCGGCAAAGGCGCGTACGCGTGGGTCGGGATCGGTCAGGGCATCGACCAGCGCGCTCGCGGCGCTCTTGTCGCCCAGGCGGCCCAGACCCAAGGCGCAGATGCGGCGGGTGACCGGATCACGTTCTTTGCGGAGGCCTTCGATCAGTACTGCAACCGCATCGGGGGCCTTCACGGCCGCGAGATTGCTGTCCGAAATTTGGCGGATGCCGGCGTCGGTGTCCTTGGCGCGGGCCGACCATTGGGCCGGCGTGTCGGCGCTGAGTTGCCCCAGGGCATTCAGGGCCGCGAGACGGACGGTGGGATCCTGATTGGTGACCAGGGCGCGCAGAGCGGGCTCAGCGGTCATGCTGCCGATATGGCCCAGCGCACCGGCGGCTGCGGTCAGTTCGGCAACGCTGCGGTTGCTGGCTTCGGTGAAGGGCAGCAGCAGGGCGACGGTCTCGGGATCCTGCTGATTGCCGACCAGGGGGATGGCTTTCAGGCGCACGGCCTGATCTGTCGACGCCAGCTCGCTGGCCAGAATCTGCAGGTGGCGCTGATAGATGGCATCGGCGGTGCGCGCCGCAGCCAGCACCTCGGCCTGATCGACAGCGGCGAGGGGTGCGGCCAGGGCAGTGGCGAGCAGCAGGGCAGAGGCGAATCGCTTCATAGATCCGCGACCCTATGCAGGGCGGCGGCATCCCCAAGTGCCGCGGTGGGATGGGGCCAGGGGTGTGCCAGCCAGCCGCAAACGTAAGAACCCCGATCAGTTGCTGACCGGGGTCCCATCGCAGACAGGCATCAGCCGATATCAGGGCAGGGGCTGCGGCTTGTGATTGGCGTGATCGGACGCGGTGCCGACCACCAGCTTCAGGCGCTTGAGCTGGTGCCGACCCTGAATGGTCTTGGGCAGCATGCGCTTCACCGCAAGGCGGAGGATCTCTTCCGGCTTGTTCTTCAGCAGGGTCGCGAAGTTCAGTTCCTTCAGGCCGCCCGAGAAGCCGGTGTGGTGCAGGTAGACCTTGTTGATGGCCTTCTTGCCGGTCACGACCACCTTCTCGACGTCGGTGACGACGACGTAATCGCCGGCATCAACCCAGGGGGTGTAGTCGGTCTTGTGGCGGCCCATCAACACCGTGGCGATACGCACGGCGAGGGGGCCGAGGACGGTGGCCTTGGCGCTGGCTTGGAACCAGGCACGGGCGACGGTTTCATTCTTGGCGAAGGTAGTCTGCTGCATGGCGGTAATCCTGTTCCGGTTCCGGAAAAATCTTGGAGTCTAGGGTCGAGATCAGCGGGCGATGGGCGTGCTGCGCGCCACCAGGAGGCCCTGTTCGATCTCTTGGACGATGAGGTCGATCTTGTCGTAGTTGGCGCCGCCGGGCATGACCATCGGCGGGGCGCCGTTGTTCAGCTCTTTGAGGCGGCGATTGATGATGGTCACGAAATTGTAGTAGCCACCAACCTTGGCGATGGCCTCAGCGTACTGCGTGTTGACCAGGGTCATTTGGGGCCGTCCTCGGTGGGGTTGAGCAGGCTAGCGGGGCTGTTGCGGTGGTCAAGGGTGCCATTGGCCGGGCCGGGACGCCCGGCGCGCGTCACGCGGTAGAGAGGCGGTGGCCCTGTTGCAGATCGACCGCTGGCGTGGGCACGTCCCGGTTTCCTTCCATACTGACCCCGCTAGCGTGCCCGCGCGCACCGCACGACTTGAGGACTTCCGTGAGCACGACCGACTATCTGGCCTTCCATGAGGGCGATTGGAAACCCCTGAGCCAGTGCCAGGTGCCGATCAATACTCATGCCTTCCAGTATGGCACGGGCTGCTTCGAGGGCATCCGCGC
>JBBQTJ010000138.1:0-8374 GCA_038213315.1 Planctomycetota bacterium | reverse complement strand
GAATACTGTCGAGCCAACCCATGGTTGGACACCGTAGGGGCAGCATGACCAGGGCGCAACCCCATGTCCCGTCGCGCCGGGGCGATTAAGGACGGTGCCCCATCGCGTGTGGCGGCGCACCACGCAGCATGGGCGATGCCCCGCACCACGTTCAGCTTCGCCACCCGAAGGCGTGGTGCATTTCAACAATATTGGACGTCCCAACTCCTTTGCCTGGGATGATTTGACGCCGGAAAATTCCTGATGTACCAATGCACAGTGAGGGCGCATTCATGGGCAAGACCACGGCGCAGGCAGTGCGGGTCGAAGTCACACGCGAGGCGGTCCGGCTGCATCTCTGCAGACCAGAACGCTACAACGTGCTCGACACGGCGACGCTTGGCCAGCTGCGCGATGCACTGAGCGGCATGCAACGACGTGAGCGGCCGCTGATCCTGGAAGGCGACGGGGACGTTTTCAGCGTGGGCGTGGATATCACCGAACTGGCCCAGTACGGCGCCAGCGAAGCGGCCGCCTACTCATCCCTTGGCCAGGAGGTGGTCGGCCTGCTCGAATCCTGGCCTGGGGTCACGGTGGCGCGCCTGTCGGGGTACTGCCTGGGCGCTGGACTTGAACTGGCTCTGGGCTGCGACCTGCTGGTTGCCAATGGGGACATCCGCCTTGGCCTTCCCGGCCTGGCCTGGGCCATGGTACCCTGCCTGGGTGGCCTGCGCCGCCTATCCTGCCGGCTCAGTGCCGAGGCCTGCAGCGACCTGTTCCTGGGCGGAGAGGTCCTTGATCTGGACCAGGCCCTGGATCTCCATCTGGTCGACCGGCTGGTGAACGATCCCGGGGAGTTCAGCGTGATGCTGGAGGCGCTGGGCGAGTACAGCCAGGCCGCGGTCGACGCGATCCGCAGCCTGCGCCTGTCCCGGCGCGGGCCCATCGACCAGCGCATCGAGGCGGAGATCTTCGCCCAGCCCTTCGTCTCGGGCGAATGCCAGCGACGGCTGCGGCGGCTTCTTACTGGCTGACCACCGCTACCTGTTCGCGCCTGTGGATCGAAATCACCGATGATGGCGCGCTTGAACTGCTCGGCGGCCTCGCCTATGCGACCAAGCCTCTGTCACCCGAGCGGCCGAGGTTTAAGGTCAAAGTCAGCTGATATGGATGATCTGCTCGTGGCTCTGCACTGACGCTCCAAAATTATTGAAATTCGGCCCTATCAAGGTCGACAAGGCTGCCGGCGGTGATCACGTACCGCGTGACGCTGGCTGTGGTGATGGTCAGGCGACGACCTCGCCAGTACGGCAGTTGGACAACCCTCTTGAGGCCGCCGGGCATCGCATCACCATGCGGTGGTCAGGCGCGAGGGAAACGAATGGCTGCCGGACGCTTACGCCTCACCGCCTTCGTCCACCGCGCCAGTGAGCCGCCTCAGCGCAGCCGGCCCATGAAACAGCAACACCCCGATGGTGGACCATCGGGGTGTACGCAGGACGACGAACGCGGCTTATCAGGCCGGGACGGCAACCTTGACCAGGGCGGCCTTGGCCTGCTCGACCACCGCAGCGAAGGCCGCGGGCTGGTTGATGCAGAGCTCGCTGAGCTGCTTGCGGTCCAGCCGGATGTCGGCCTTGACGAGACCCGAGATCAGGCGGCTGTAGGTGATGCCCTGGGCGCGGCAGGCGATGCTGATGCGGCGGATCCAGAGCTGGCGGAACTGGCGCTTCTTGAGTTTGCGGCCAAAGAAAGCCTGGACCTCGGCGCGGCGGACGGCCTCGCAGATGACCCGGTACATCTTGTGACGGCCGGAGTAGAAGCCCTTGGCCCGGTTCTTCATCCGCTTGATCATGCGGTGACGGGAGGCCCCATTGGTGGTGCGCATATGCTGTCCTTTATGTCAGGCCCGGCACCGTCGTGGCGCCGGGGAGGCCTGTGGCCTACTTGGTGGGTGATGCCGCCGAGATCCGGCGGCAGAGAAAATCAGGGAATGCCGGTGAGCAGAGCAATACGCGCGCGCCTGACGTAGCCCTTGGCCGTGGTCACCGCCTTCTTGCGGTTATTGCGCTTCTGCTTGGGACTGCGGTCGGCCAGCAAGTGGCGGACATGCGTCTTGGTGCGGACCAGCTTGCCATTGGGGGTCAGGCGGATGCGCTTCTTGCTCGCCTTGTGGCTCTTCATCTTGGGCATGGGATACCTTGTTCTGGCCGCGTGCAGCCGGGAGGGCGGCACAATAGCGGGAGTGTATGGAGTGCAAGAGGCGGGATTGAGGCCGCTGTCTTATAACAGGGTGATCGTCAACGGCCCACCACCAAGCGGTCCCCGAGCGCATTGCCCAGATTCGGGTTGTCGTAGATCAGCTTCCGGGTCCGTTCGATGTCGTAGCTGACGCGCCGCCATTCGACCGTTTCGCCATCGAAGATGACATAGCACGACCGGTTGTCCCCGTCACGGGGCTGACCTACACTGCCAATATTGATGATCGTCTTGCGCGGATCGATGGCCCACCGGTAGTTGAGTTGGGCCAGGCTGTGCCACTGGAAATCATCACCAGTCACCACCCCCGGGCGGTGGGTGTGGCCGACGAAGCAGGTGTGCTGCACCAGGGCGAAGTTCTCGTCCAGCAACTGCTTCGGGTCCTCGCCCAAATAACTGCGGCCCAGGGTGTGCTCTTCCAGGATGTACTCTTCGAGCGGATTCCGCGGGCTGGCGTGCACATACAGGACATCGCCTTCAACGAAGCTGGTCGGCAGGGTGCGTAGCCAGTTCCAACGGGCACGCTTGCCGCCCAGGCCGAGCCAATCGAACATGCCGGCGCGGATCATGCGATTGGTCCACAGGGCCGCATTGCGGGCCTCGGCATTGAAGCCGATCGGTTCGTGGATGGCCGCGTGATCGTGGTTGCCGCAGATGACCTTGCCGCGTTCACAGACGTCCAGCACCCGCTTCATCGTCTCGACCGGCTCGGGGCCATAGCCGACGACGTCGCCCAGACAGTAGATCGTATCCACCTTCTGGCTGTCGATATCAGCCAACACCGCCTCAAGGGCAGCGATGTTGCTATGGATATCGCTGATCAGAGCGATGCGCCGCATGACGTATCTCTATAGCAACGCTCAGCAGGACGACCACATGGAAAACGGTGTGCGCAGTCCACATGATCACCATGTCCACCGCGAGTCATGCGCGCCCTATCCCCAGCTGGTCCATGCGCTTCTTCAAGGTGATGCGGTTGATACCCAGCAATTCGGCGGCGCGCAGCTGATTTCCTTCAGTTCTGGCCAAGGCTTGGCGCAACATGATGAGCTCGACCTCGTCGAGCAGGCGCTGATGCACCTCGCCAGGGTGCTGATTGGCCAGCCGGCCAGTGGCCTGGGCGATTGCCACAAAGAGTCCAGCCGCGGGCGAGTCCGGGGCCGTACCAGGGGCCGGCAGAGCCAGCTGGGCAGCGCCGATGATGCCGCCCGTGGCCAACACGGCCGCCTCTTCGATGACGTGCTTGAGCTCACGGACATTGCCTGGCCAGCGATGGTGACGCAAAACGTCCAAAGCCTCGTCCGTGATCGCCACCGATCGGCCCAGCCGCGTCGCCACCCGGCCCAGCAGATGACGCACCAGCGCCGGCAGGTCGTCAAGACGGTCAGCCAGGGCCGGCAAGGCGATGGTGACGACCCGCAGTCGCCACGAGAGGTCTTCGCGAAAAGCGTTCGCCGCCACCAGTCCCGCCAGATCGCGGTTGGTGGCGGCGACCACGCGGACATCGGCCGTCAGTTCCTCGTTGCCGCCGACGCGCTGGAAGCGTTGGTCCTCAAGAAAGCGCAGCAGTTTGGCCTGGGCCAGGGCCGGCAGTTCGCCGACTTCATCCAGGAACAGGGTGCCGCCATGGGCGGCTTCGATGCGGCCAAGGCGACGGGTCTTGGCATCAGTGAACGCACCGGCTTCATGGCCGAATAACTCGCTCTCCACCAAGCCGTCCGGCAAGGCGCCGCAGTTCACCGCCACAAAGGATGCATCGCGGCGGAGCGAGTAGCGGTGCAGGGCGCGCGCAACCAATTCCTTGCCACTGCCGCTTGGGCCCTCCACCAGGACGCCAAGATCCGTGCCCGCCGCGGCGGCGATGCGACGATAGACCTCCTGCATGGCCGGCGTCGCACCGATGATCGTTCCTTCAGCGACGGCTCCGGCGGGCTTGGCCGAGGCCGCCAGCCGGTCTTCACCAAGGGCGCGACGCACCACCTCAAGGGTCCGGGTGAGGTCCAAAGGCTTGGGCAGATAATCGAAGGCGCCGCGCCCCACGGCCTCGACCGCGGTTTCCATGGTGCCATGGGCCGTGGACACGATCACCGGGAGGGCCGGCAGCTCGCGCCGCATCCAGGCCAGAAGATCCAATCCCGATTCCCCCGGCATGCGCACGTCGGTCAGCACCAGGTCCACCCGTTCACGCTTCACCTTGCGCCGGGCCGCGGCCGCATCGGCAGCAATCAGCACGCGATAGCCCGCCTCTTTCAGCGCAGTTTCCAGCGCCCAGCAGACCGCAGCATCGTCATCGACCACCAGCACCATGGGTGGTTCGTCACCGGCAAGGAAAGCGGCGGTCTCAGCCATGTGGGCAGTGTGGCAAGAAGGGCCCGCCATGCCACCATGTCGCCATGATTGATGTGAGCGCGCTGTTGGACCACGCCTCCCGCTTCCTTGCCGCTGGCAGCTGGGACCGGGAATTCCTGGCGCAGCACGTGGACGCGCGCCTGGCCAACCCGGACACGGTTGCGATCGTTGCCGGCCAGCAACCGGCCCTCGGTGGCGGACCTTTGTACACCTTGGCCAAGGCCGCCCAGGCCGTGGCCATGGCCCAGGCCCTGTCTGCCGCCGGACGCCCAGCCGTGCCAGTCTTCTGGTGCGCCAGCGAGGACCATGATCTGGGCGAGGCCGCCCATGCCGACCTGATCGACCGGCATGGCCAAGTGCACCGCGTCACTGCTAATTTTGGTCCCGGCCGGGCCAGCCTGCGTTTCCGCGCCGCGGCTGCGGGCTGGCCCGAACTCCTGGCCGCCTGCCGCAGGCACCTGGGACCGGGTCCGGGCGAGGCGTTCTGGCTGGCCCTGGCTCCGCAACCCGATGAAGCCCTGGGCGCCTGGCAATGCCGCTGGCTCAAGGCGTTGCTGCCAGCTCTGGCCACCGTCGAAGGGCACCGTCTGCGGCCGACCTGGACCGGAGCGCTCACCACAGCCTTGACCGCCTGGCCTGCGACAGAACTCGAGGCCCAGCGTCAACGCCTGCTGGCGACCGGCCAGCCGGACGCCTTCGGACCGCTCACCACGGCGCCGGTGTTCGCTGATCGGAGCTCGGCCCGGTCGCGCTTGGCTCCGGACGAGGCCCTGGCCCTGCTGGCCCAGGATCCAGGAGTGCTCAGTCCGGGCGCGGCCCTGCGGCCGGTCCTGCAGCAGGCCGCACTGCCTGCCCTGGCCGCGGTGCTGGGTCCAGGGGAACGGGCCTATCATCAGTTCATCCTTCCTTTATATGCCGCCCTCAATCAACCGCTGCCGATCTTCCTGTCGCGGGCGCCGGTCGTCTGGTGGCCGACTTGGGCCGAGCGTGCGGCGCGCAAGCGCGGCCTGGCACCAGGAAGCATTCCCGTCGACCCCGCTGCAGAAATCTCCAGCGACGATACCCTGGCCATCGATCTGATGGCTTGGCAAGCCCGCGCGGCTGCGGCAGCCACTAGCAGACGTCACCTGGGGGCCGTATCGCGACGCGCCGGCCACCTGATCGAGCAGACCCGCCGCGCCCTGGCCCGTGAACAGCAGGCCCAATCAGGCGTCGCCTCGCTTACCCATTTGGCCAATTGGCTGCATCCTCGGCGTCAGCCCCAAGACCGGACCATGGCCTGCATCCAGGTGATTTGGGAGGCCGGACCGGCCTGGGCAGAGCGGCTGACGCTCGTGCAGGGATCAGCCCCGGATGGGTACGCCGCCCTCGTTACTTGATGCAAGCGTTACTGCTGTCCGAACCTATGCGCCAAGTGAGTGCCTGACACCCTTGAGAGACATTGTTTGGCTCCGGGTCGTTCCTCCCTTTGCGATGCCGCACTGATGACGCTATCCTCCCTGCCAACTTCCCGTGACCGACGATCCACTTATCGGCTTCCAGACCGACGCCCTGCGCTTCGACGAGCTCTTGGGTCGGGGCGGCATGGGTGCAGTCTACAAGGGCGTGCAACTGGCCCTTGATCGGCCAGTGGCCATCAAAGTCATCGCTCCGCACTTGGCCGTTGACCAGGATTACCTCGACCGCTTCACCCGTGAGGCCCACACGCTGGGCCGCCTGATCCACCCTCATGTGATCAGCTGTCACGACTTCGGGCCCATGACCGGACCTGACGGCAAGCAACTCTACATCATGGTGCTGGAGTTCGTCGATGGCTGGACCCTGGGCAATCTGCTGAAGAACCGTCATCTCAGCGTGCGGCAGGCCCTGGATCTGATTGCGCAGGCGGCCGAAGGTTTGGCCGCCGCCCATGCCCTGGGCATCGTCCATCGTGACATCAAACCAGACAATATCATGGTCACTCGTACCGGCGTGGCCAAGCTGGCGGACTTTGGGCTGGCGCGGGCCAAAGACTCGACCGCAGTGACCATGGCCGGCTCGATCATGGGCAGTCCGCATTATATGTGCCCGGAGGTCTGTCGTGGCGATGAGATGGATGCGGGCGGGGACATTTACAGCCTGGGTTGCTCGCTCTATCAGGTGCTGACCGGTTCGCATCCCTACCCCGGCAGCGTGGCGCTGCAGATTCTGCATCAGCAGATGACCGCACCGATTCCAAGAATCGCCGCGCTCCGTCCCGACCTGGCCGCCTATCAAGAGTTTGTCGACTGGACCATGGCCAAGGAGCCCGCCGACCGTTGTCGCAAGGCCGGTGATTTGGCGGCCGCTCTGCATGCTGCCAGCCTCAAGGCCCCTGCGGAAGTCACCGCCGGATGCCCCGACCCCACGCAACGATCAGCGTCGCTTGCTGCTGCCAGCCAAAACAGCGACCGGACCAGGAGTGGCGCGCGCACCGACCGCCTCGCCGCCGTGTCCGCCAAACGTTCGCAAGCGCGCAGCGCCAATCTTGCAACCACCTCTCGACCGGCACAGAACGCACTGGCCAGCCTCGCCATTGCTACCCTGGTCGTCATTGGCGTGGTGGTCACCCTGGTCATGGTCAACCGCCGGCCGCATCAGCTGCCCTCTGCCGCTGTAGCAGGGCCAGACCAGGCCACGCTACTGCCTGAATTGGCGAATGAACCGGCCAAACCGCCCGCCGCTGCAAGCATCGTCAATCGACCGCCACTCCTCGTACGTCCCGCCACCCCAGCAGCGAACGACCTGGCCACTCTGCCCCCACTTGACGACCCCCGCTTGGTTGAAGCCAAGCGCGTGCTGGATGTCGCCGAGCAAGCCATCGCCGACGGCGACTGGGAACTGGCGCGCAACAATCTTGAGCAACCGGTACCCGCGGCGCTCTCTGAGCGGCTTGATCATCTGGGCGATACCTACAATGGACTGATGAGCGCGCACAACACCCTGGGCGACGTGCTGGCTAAGCTCAACCGGTCCATCCGCAGCGATCCCGAGGGCAGTAGCGCGCAGCTCGAAGCCCTACGCATCGATCCTCGCTTCACCGACCTGACCACGGGCCGCACGCGGCTTTTGGCCATGGCCCAGGACCTGGCTGCGGTCCAAAATGCGCCAGTTGATGACGGTCAAATCCCTGCCATGGTCAAGCCGGGTCAGCTTCCGAAGGCGACGGGGGCAGTGGGAACGGCCTTTTTCCTCAGTGAAGCCGCGCTGACCACCAATGATCTCGCGCGCTGGACAATGGATGAGCTTCCGCCGGTCGGTTCTCCCGTGGCCTCGGTCTGGCCCCCGGTTCGCAGTCTTGCCGATGCCAACGTCCAGATCCTGGCCCTCAATGGCCCTGTGGATCATCCCGTCGCGGAAGGAAGCAAAGGTGCCTTCACCCTGTGGATGCACCCCGGGACTCCGGGGCCCCGATCCTTCACGGCCCAACTCAGCCCAGTGGATGGCAAGGTTGCGTCGACGACCCCGTTGATCGTTCCCCGCGGCTGGAGTGCGGTGACCATCCCCGCAAGCCTCTCTGGCCAGCGACTGGAGCTGCGCCTGAAAACCTCAGGCAAGGAGCCATTTTACTGCATGGGTGCGGCCTTCGCACCACAGGGCGAACCGACCCTCGCCGACCTGAAGGTCATTCCCGGTGCTTTGCGGCCTTTGGATCGTGATCAGGGACTGACCAAGCTGCTGGCCCGCCTGGATGGCCGCCACGAACGATCTGACCAGTTCCCAGATCTCCGCACCACCTTGATCGGCGTACCCAACGACACCACGGCCG
>JBBQTJ010000137.1:0-8448 GCA_038213315.1 Planctomycetota bacterium | reverse complement strand
GGGAATCTCAGCGCCGCCGCCCATTTGATCCACGGTTCGACCGAAGGCCGCTTCCGGGTGACATACTGCCCGGGCCACCTGACCCGGGCCGAGATCGAGAGTGTCGGCTACGACTACGGCGACTTGGCCACTATGACTCAGCGCTATGACCCGGCACGGCTGCGCGATGGCTGGCAGGTGGGCGCCGATGGCGAGCGGTTCTTCTATGTCAGCAATCCGGCCCTAGGGCTGTGGGCCCACCGGAGCCGCTTCGCCCACTCGTGAGCGGCCATTGAGTCTTGGCGGCACGGATTCAAATTGACTCTATTCCTTCAGCCATAGGTTTCAACGAACCTATGATGCCCATCACCATCCCCACCGCTTCCGGTCTCGTCCTCTTGAATCCTCGGCCTGGCTTTGTCACCCGCTGCCAACGCTGGTGGCGCTGGCTGATGGAACCCATCCGCCCCTAACGACCCTAGTGGCGGAACCGGCCCAGATACCATGCTGACGCGGGTGCGCATCGCCTGGCTTATCCCCACCAAGAATCGTCACGGGTCATTGCCCCGCACGGTGCGACTCCTTCGGCGTGCGGCCCGCCCAAGCGACGAGATCCTGCTCTGCGACCAGACGGCCACGCCCTATCCGGCCACGGCCGGCATCACCGTCCTCCATCGACCGGACCTGAACGGCCTGCCCGCGGCCCGCAATGCGCTGTTGCAGGCCACCACGGCCGAGGTGGTCTGTTTTCTTGATGACGACACTGATCTGGCCCCCGATTTTGGCGCGGTACTGGCCAACCTCATCGCGACGCAGCCTGACGTCGATGGCTGGGGCCCGGTCCTCGAAGTCCGACCGCGCCGGATCCGCCGCCTGCATCGTCTCGCCCAATGGGGCTGCTTCCGCGATCCGCGCCGTTTGACTGGGGCGCGCATCGATGCTGCCACGTCGGCCCTCTTCGGCGCTGCCTTCGCGGTCCGCACCGCAGTGGCGCGGCAGACCGGCTTCGATGCCCGCCGTCCGGGCTACGCCTTGGGCGAGGATCTGGACTTTTGCTGGCGCGCCGGCGGCCGCTTCCGCTTTGCCCGCAAGCTGCGCGCCTGGCACCGTCGCGATGGTGCTGACCGCGCCGACCCGGCCCGCCGGGCCCATGGCAAGGTCGCCTTCCTGGTGTGGCTGGCGCGGCGCCATGGGGGCGGCAATCCCGTCACCGTCCTGCATCTGCTGCTGGCCCTGGCAGCTGCTGCCAGCGGCCAAGGGCAGGAACGCGCCAAACGCACAGCGGTGCTGGGGGCGGCGTGGCGCTGGTGGTGGACCTGACCGACCGGAAATCGGTTGTACCGCGCCAGCATCGCCACGCTCAGCTGCCCATGCGTCCGCCCAATCCGTTTGCTCCCCGTTCCTATGGTGATCTGGAGCGCGTCACCGACCGCGTCTACCTGTGGCGCAATATTGTGAACTCCACCATCTTCGTCGGCGACCACGGCCTGGCGGTGGTGGATACCCAGGTGAACCAAGCAGGTGCACGTCGATTACTGAGCGTATTACGCGAGCAGTTCGCAGTGCCAGTGCGCTATGCCATCAACACCCATTACCACTGGGATCACACCGCCGGGAATTCGATCTTCCAGGCCGCTGGCGCTGTCCTGGTGGCCTCCCGCCGCACCGGGGCAGCGATAGCCGAGCGCCAGCCGCGGCAGAAAACATTCTTGGCGAGCCGTGGATTTGAACTGGGCCCGGACCCGACGGGGCCGGATCTGTTGGCGGAAGATCAGCCCAACCTGGACCTGGGTGGCCTGCACCTGCACCTGACGCCAGGCCTGCGCGCGGAAAGCTCCGACCCCCTGCTGGTGCGCTGCCCCGACCAGGGCGTTCTGGCCAGCGGCGATTCCGTGATGACCGGCAGCTTCCCGATTTTCGGTCAGCCCAGCCAAGACGAGGGCCTGCGGGACGACGGCTGGCTGGCTGCCCTTGCCGAGATCCGCGCCAGTGGCTTGCCCATGGTCTGTCCCGGCCATGGCCCCGTGGCTCGTGGACCCGAACTGGATCTGTTAGAGCGCATCTGCCGCTATTTCCTCGATACTGTCCGCACTCATCATGCCGCCGGCCGGGACCTAGCCGGGACCATCAGGGTGATGGAAGACGAGATGCCGGCCTGGATCACGCGCATCCCCGAGGTCTGGGGAACGCCCCGCTATGCCATCCTGCGCGTGTGGAGCGGCTTGACCAACCTGGGCCAGCCCGGTTGGCAGCACGTCAAGCCCAGCGCCATCCCGCGTCACGCCGACGCCGTGGCCGCGCAGGCGGACCTGGCTGGCTGGGAGGCCCTGGTCTCACAAGCCCAGGAAGGCGGCGACCAAGCCCTGGCAGTCAGTGCCGCCGAAGCCGCCACCGCCGCCTTGCCACTGCAACCCGGCGCCTGGACCCTGGCCGCCTCCGCCTACATCGCAGCCAGTCGCGGCATCGCCTCGGTGCTTGAGAAGGGCGACTGCTTTGACGCGGCCCGCACCGCGCTGAATCGCGCCTTGGCGCTGGACCCAAATTTCGGACCGGCACTCCTGCAGCGTGGGCAATACCATGTCATGGTCGCCTTCCGCAATGGCGATGATCCGACCGACGGCGAGGAACATCTTGACCGCGCCGCATCGTGGCCGGGTCTGACCATCCGTCAGCGGGCCGAGGTGGTCTTCTATCGCGGCATCGCCGCACGGACCCGCGGCGACGAACCAGGGGCGAAAGCCTGCTTCGGCGCCGCACTGCAGACTGATCCTTCTTTCATGCCAGCACTGCTGGCGGGGCGATAAGACGTTGCTCACCTCCGACTATGATTTCATCCTGCCGCCGGAGCTGATCGCGCAGGAGGCGATCGAACCACGGGATGCGGCCCGGCTGCTGGTGCTCGGCAGTGACGCCAAGCCGGTCCACCAGCACGTGCGCGACCTGGACGCCCTGTTGCGCAGCGGTGATCTGCTGGTGCTCAACCGCACTCGCGTGATTCCCGCACGACTGCTCGGGCACAAGGCCACCGGCGGGGCGGCCGAGGTGTTGCTGATCCATCCTGAAGTAGGTGGCCAGCCCGGCGAATGGCGGGTGCTGATCCGCGCCAAGGTCACCGAGGGCACCGCCTTGGTGATCGACACCGCACACCTGACCGTCACGGCCAGCCATGAGGATGGCAGTCGCACCGTGCGCTTCGCCCCCGACGTGGATGTGCTCGCCCTGGCAGAGCGGGTCGGCCACGTGCCCCTGCCCCCCTACATCAATCGGCCCGACCGGCCGACGGATCGCGAACGCTACCAGACGGTCTTTGGCGACCGGCCCGGTTCAGTCGCCGCGCCCACCGCCAGTCTGCACCTGACCAACGATCTACTGGAGCGGCTGAGCGCCCGCGGCGTGCAGACGGCGCGCGTCGACCTGGCGATCGGCCCTGGCACCTTCAAGCCAGTCGACACCGACCTCATCACTGACTTCCGCATCCATGCCGAACACGCCGAGTGCCCCGCCGAAACAGTGGCCGCCATCGCCGCCTGCAAGGCGCGGGGCGGACGCGTGGTAGCGGTGGGAACCACAGTGGTGCGGACCCTGGAAAGCGCCGCCCGACAGCCGGGTGGCTTCACGGCCTGGTCCGGATGGACCAGCTTGTTCCTGCATCCACCGCAACGCTTCCAGGTGGTGGATGGCCTGCTCACCAACTTCCACCTGCCACGCTCCAGCCTGCTGATGCTGGTCAGCTGCCTGGCTGGTCGAGAGCGCCTGCTCGCAGCGTATGCCGAGGCGATTGCGCAAAGGTACCGTTTTTTCAGCTACGGTGACGCGATGATCATCCTGCCTTGGTACCGGCAGTCGCTTCTTGCCTGACAAGGGCCCAGCGAGCATCATCATCGCAATGGCCGTCTTCCCATGGCGCATCGGCATCCTGGGACAAGCGCTGGCCCCACTCGCTGTGGGGACCGTGCTGGTGGTCGCCATTACCACCGCCATCTTCTGGACAACCGGGACCGCACAGGTCCGCGCCGAAGCCATACGACTCATCGCCCGGCAGACCGACGACCGCAGCTGGCGCGAACAAGCCCTCTTCAATCGCGTCGCCAATCAGGTTGAGCAGTGTCGTCGGGTCATGCGGGCAAGATATGGAGCCGAGCCAACGTCAGCGGCTTCGATCCCCCTGATGGCGGACGGCAGCCGTCGACAGATGCCTTCGGCCAGTACCGCCCCACTGGCTGTGTTTGTTACAGCCTCCGCCGCCTCTGACCCTGCGCATGTGCGTGCCGCCGCCATCGCCCGCGACCTGCTCGCTGAGCTTGGCCCGGCGTGGGCCACGCATCCCGACAACCTGACCATCGCCGCCCCGGGCGCCTGGTTGGCGGGCTGGGGGACCGAGGCCATCGACCTAGTCGATGCCATGCTGCCCAACGATCCGGTGTTGCTGCCCGCCGAGCGCGAAGTCGTGGATGGCTCGCTGGGGATTCGCTGGTCGCGAGCCTATCTTGAACCAACCTCCGGACAGTGGCGGATCGCCGCAACCGCCAGCGCCCGGCTGCCTGGTATTGGCCTCATCGCGATCACTCAGATGGTGCCGGTCGACGATGTCCTGGCACGCGCCACCAGCCATACGGGCAGTGGCCTGGATACGGTGGTCTATGACGCCGATCGGCGCGTCCTGGCCTCGACATGGCACCGTCCCTCCGCTGCGGGCAGCGCGACCAACAGCATCATGGCGACCATCTTGGCCGTTGACCGCGGCGGGCCGATCAGCGCGGTCCTTAGGATTGCGGAACCGGCTGGCTGGATTGGTTTCTCGCGTTTCAGCGGGCCCGGGTGGACCATGGCCACCTTCCATCCCCGCTTGGCGATCGAGGCTCAGGCCAGGGACGCAACCCTCCACGTGGTCGCCATCGGCATGGCCTTGCTGGTGGCCCAGGCAGCCCTGCTGCTGGTGGTCCTGCGCCTGCGCGTCGCCCGCCCCTTGCAGGCCTTAGGCCATGCGGCCTCGATCCTGGAACAAGGTCGGACCGAACCAGTGTTCGAGCTGGCCCGTCACGACGAGGTCGGCGATCTGGCCCGCTCATTCAAGCGCATGGCCGACGCTATCCGTCGCCGCGAGGCGGAACTACGCACGGCGATGACCGCACTGCGCGAGCGCGAACAGCACGCCACCGCCCTGGTGGCCAGCGCTGCGGACGCGGTGCTGATCATCACCGATGGCCTCATCACCGAGGCCAATCCCCAGGCCCACGCCCTCTTCAACGCCACCAGCGAAGACCTAGTCGCGCATAGCCCTGGCGAGCTGTCTCCGCCGCTGCAGCCTGATGGCGAAGCCTCGCTGGCCAAGTCTCAGCGATTGTTGAGCGCAGCTGCCGCCGGCGCCGTTTGTCACTTCGCTTGGCAGCATCGTCGCCCTGATGGCCAGGAGTTTGCCGCTGAGGTCGGCCTAGCCCGCATCGAGATCCCGGGCCACCATCGCCTAGTGGCCGTGGTCCGCGATGTCTCGGCACGAAATCGATTGGAAGAGCAACTGCGCCAAGCGCAAAAAATGGATTCGCTCGGTCAACTTGCGGGCGGCATCGCCCATGATTTCAACAACATGCTTACCGGGATCATGGGGGCGGCCGAGCTGCTGCGTCAGACTCCATCGCATGAAGCCACTCGTCATGATCGCCTGATCACGACTATCATGACCGCCAGCGAGCGCGCCGCCGGCCTGACGCGCAAGCTGCTCGCCTTCGCCCGCAAAAGCCACAGCCTCGCCGTGCCCGTGGATCTGCATCAGATCCTGCATGACACTGCGGACCTGTTGGCCACCGCCCTGGACAAGCGCATCCGCATCGAGCTCGACTTGCAGGCACCTCTTTCAACCGTCTTGGGCGATGCCGCCCAGCTGCAAAACGCCTTGATGAATCTCGGTCTCAACGCCCGGGATGCCATGCCCGAGGGCGGCGTTCTGATGTTCAGCACCTCGGTCCACCAGTGTCCAGAAAGTGTGGCCGATCAGCCCACCCATCTGAAACCAGGGGCCTACCTCCGGCTCACCGTCAGCGATAGTGGCGCTGGCATCCCAAAAAATCTGCTCGAACGGATCTTTGAGCCATTCTTCACCACCAAGCCCCAGGGAAAAGGCACCGGGCTGGGGCTGGCCGCCGTCTGGGGCACGGTCCAGGAGCATCATGGAACGATCAACGTGACCAGCGAACCCGGCAGGGGCACCGTCTTCACTGTGTTTCTGCCGTGCAGCAACGCCGTCGTCCTCCCTCCCCAGCAACAAGCCGTCATCGGCAGCCGGATCGGACGCGGCACCGTCTTGGTCATCGATGACGAGGATGTGGTGCGCGAATGCACACGTTTGCAATTGGAGCACTTGGGCTGGACGGTTCTGGAGGCTCGCGATGGCCGGGAAGGCCTCGACGTGTTCCGCCGGGAACAACGAAGCATTACCTTGGTGCTGGTGGACATGGAGATGCCCCGCATGCGAGGCATCGACTGCCTTCGTGAACTGCGGCAGCTGGACCCGCAGGTTCGTGCCATCCTCTGCACGGGCTACGCTCGCGATGCCACGGCAGCGCAACTGCAGGCCGAAGGCTTCCGCACGCAGCTCCTTAAACCCTATAACCAGGAAGACCTCGCCAAGGTCCTGGATGATGTCATCGGCAGAACCTAGCATGAAGCACCTACGCCTTGCCGCCCTCACCGTTTTGTGGTCGAGCCTCCTCACGGCGGTAGACGATCCTTTTGCTGCTGCGCGCATCGAGGCCCATGGCTTTGCCTCGTTCGGCTAGTTGCAGACCTAGCGTAATTACTGGTTGGGCGATACCACCGAGGGCACCACGGATTTCTGGGAAGCAGGCATCAACGCGATCTCCCGGCCCATGGACCGACTACGCATTGGCGCCCAGCTGTTCGCCCGCGATCTCGGAAACTACGATAATGGCCAACCCCAACTCGACTGGGCCTATGCCGACTGGCGGGCGGCTGACACTCTCGGTTATCAGGTCGGCCGCTTCAAGCTGCCCTTCGGCCTCTACAATGAGGTGCTGGATGTGGACGCGGCGCGCACGCCCATTTTCCTGCCGCCATCGGTCTATGCCCTGCGTAGCCGGGATCTGTATATCTCGACCGACGGGTTGAAGGCTTATGGCCTAATCGACCTCGACAACGCCGGCAATCTCGAAAACCAAGCGTACGCTGGGCACAAGGATTTCGACACCGACCGGGGTTTCGCCAGGTACCTCACCGAATTGGGCCTGGGCGATCAGATCAACTCCATCAACGTGGACCTGATGGTTGGGACCATGGTGCATTGGAACTGCCCGGTCCCCAGACTCGGCGTGCGGTTCGCCATCGTCGATGCTCATAAATTCGAAGTGGTGGAAACCAACTCGACGACCGGGGTGACCACCACCGCATCGACTGACCACTACATCTCAGGGATAGCTTTAGTCGCCTATGAGACCGAGGGCTGGACCTTCACAGCTATATTCAATCGGTTCTACAGCCGGGGCACCATCAACTTCTCCATACCCGGGCGTTCCCGGCCCCATTAACGAAGGCCTGGAACTGGTATCACGCCAGCGGGGCGCACTTTTGATCCTTGAAGCTGCCAAACCTGACCCCCGCTGGATCCTGGTGCCCTTGGGCAACGCCGGCCCGGATACCGCCCCAGGCCCGGCTCCCTGATCCCCGGTTGACCGCCAGCAGCAAGACCATACAAACCCCCTCCACTTCAGCAGGGGTCCGCTCATGCCGCGCATCTGTCATTTCACTGGTATCAAATCTCGCAGCGGCTGGACCAAGGCCGAAAAGGGTGCCCGTCGCGACGGCGGCGTGGGCAACAAGATCAAGGGCCGCACGAAGCGCATGGTCAAGCCGAACCTCCAGAAGGTCCGCTGCATCGTCGACGGCGAAACCGTCAGCATCTACGCCAGCACCCGTGCCATCAAGCGCGGTCTGGTGGTGAAGCCCTACCGCGTCCCGGCCAAGGTCAAAGCCAAGGCCTGACGTAACGCCGGCGACCACGCCGGCTTCCGGCGCCGTGGCGGAGCGGCTACGCAGCGGATTGCAAATCCGTGTACTCCGGTTCGAATCCGGACGGCGCCTCCACTCACAAGCCCCGCAGGCACAAGGCCTTGCGGGGTTTTTTGTTGGCCAGAGTTGTCCCACGTCGTTTTCCGTGTGTCGCGTCCTGTGTCGCAGTTTTTTACGTACTTTAGAGGACCCATGGGGGATCGACCAGTTCGGCGGCCTCGCCTTGGGTCATGGGCAATGCATCAATTGAGGCATTGCTATGATCACCGCCCTGCCCCAACTTCGCCAGCTCGCTCGCGATCATCGCCCGCTTGAACTGATCGGCGGCTGACCTGCATCAGGTCGGCGGCCTCGGCCTGGGTCATGGCAGGTGCTTGAATTTGAGCACCTGCCCCCGGGGGAGAGCCAGACTAACCCGAAAACGTTAGTTTGGCTAACGAGCGTTCCATT
>JBBQTJ010000136.1:0-8489 GCA_038213315.1 Planctomycetota bacterium | reverse complement strand
ACCAAGAGCAGAGCATCACCGACCGCCTTCTCACCGCCATGGTCGTCGGGAAGCACTGGACCTGGAAACGCATCAGAAAACAACGCTGGACCCGAAAAAAATTGAGGGCGGCATGAAACCTGCGGATTCTTTACATGCAGATTACTATAACTATAATGTTAACTTGCCTCCCGCCACTGCCTTCACAACACCGCCAGCCTGATTATTCGACGCGCTCCGGCAACCCGGGCACGAACAGGACCGGACCCAGATCCTGGGTCGCCAGCCCGGTCGGGCCACGAGTCAGCAGCAGCAGCCGTTGGGACGCATCATGGGGGCCGTGGGGCATGACCATGCGGCCGCCCAGGGCCAGTTGGGCGAGCAGGTCTGGGGGCAGCTCGGGACAGGCGCAGGCCACGTGGATGGCGTCAAAGGGCGCTGCCGTCAGCCAGCCGCGCAGGCCATCGGCGTGCTGCACGGTGACGGCTGGCCGGCTGGCCAAGCGGCGCTGGGCCGCGGGCACCAGAGCCGCCTGACGTTCGAGGCTGAGGACCGTACCTCCGGGCGCGACCAGCGCGTCGAGCAGGGCAGCGGCGTAGCCCGAACCGCAGCCCACATCCAAAACGCGGTCACCGGGGCGCAGCGCCAGGGCGGCGAGCATCGTGGCGACCAGGCGCGGCTGGCTGATGGTTTGACCCTGACCAATGGGCAGGGCGCCGTCGTCATAGGCGGCGGGCAGCAGATCCGTGGGGACGAAGGTGTGACGGGGCAGGGCGGCCATCGCCGCCACCACGCGGGCATCGTGGCAATCGCTCAACTGATCGCGCACCATGCGCGCGCGGCGGCGTTGGTCGGCCGGGGCGTCAGCGCCGCTCACGGCCAGGTCAGTCAGCCCGCAGCCTTGGCTTTGGAGCGGCGCTCGACCCGTTCCTGGATGTAATCGATGATCTTGCCGATGGTCTCAAGATCCTGATCGCCAGGCAGGCGATCGTCGAAATTGAACCCGAAGGCGTCTTCAAGGTCCATCGCCACTTCGGCGACATCGAGATGGTTGTCAGTGATCTCGGGACGAAGAGCCTGGGCCTCGTAGTCGAAATCCTCGTCGTCCGGGTGCTGGACGGTGGGCGGGGGCGGCAGCTTGTGCAGCTTGTTCGCCAGGATTTCGATCACTTCGGCCTTGATGCGTGCGCGGTCCATCAGGGTCGGGCTTTCAGAGAAAACGGCGGAGCACCAGCGAGGCATTGTGCCCGCCGAAGCCCAGGTTGTTGGAGAGGGCATACTCGACCTGCTTGACGCGGGCCGTGTTGGGCACGTAGTCGAGATCGCAGACCGGATCGGGAGTCGTATAGTTGATGGTCGGCGGGATGACGCCATCGCGCAGGGCCAGGATCGAGGCGATGGCCTCGATCGCGCCGGCTGCACCCAGGGTGTGGCCGGTCATGCTCTTGGTGCTGCTTATGGCCAGGCGCCGGGCATGCTCGCCCCACACCTGTTTGATCACTGCGGTCTCAGTCGCGTCATTGTACGCGGTGCTGGTGCCGTGGGCATTGATGTAGCCGACCTGCTCGAGATTGATGCCCGCATCGCGCAGGGCCATGCGCATGCATTCGGCGCCCGAGGCGCCGGTGGGGTCAGGCTGTGTCTCGTGGTAGGCGTCGCCGGTGGCGCCGTAGCCGACCACCTCGGCGTGGATGCGCGCGCCGCGCTTTTTGGCGTGCTCAAGCTCCTCAAGAATGAGGATGCCTGCGCCTTCACCGATCACGAAGCCGTCGCGGTCCTTGTCGAACGGACGGCTGGCGGTGGCCGGGCTGTCGTTACGGGTGCTGAGGGCACCGATCGAGTTGAAGCCGGCGATGCCCAGGTCGGTGATCGGCGCTTCGCAGCCGCCCGAGATGGCAATGTCAGCCTGCCCGTAGCGGATGTGATGGAACGCCGCGCCCAGGCAGTTGGTGCTGGTGGCGCAGGCGGTGGTGATGCTGTAGTTCGGGCCCTTGGCGCCCGCATAGATCGACACATCACCAGCGCTGGAGTCGACGATCATCTTCGGTACCAGCAGCGGGGACACGCGGGACGGGCCGCGCTCCAACAAGGTGCGGCACTCTTCCTCGATGGTGGCCAAGCCGCCGATGCCGCTGCCGATGACGGTGGCGACGCGGAAGGGCTCGGGGAAGGCCTTGGGGGTGAAGCCAGCATCGCGCATCGCCTCTTCCGCCGCCTTGAGGGCGAGCAGCACGAAGCGATCCTTGCGCCGCAACATCTTGCGGTCGCCATTCGCCAGCGCGAGGCTGTCGATGGCCACTGCGCCGGCAAAGGTGGTCTTGTGCCGGGAGGCATCAAGAGTGGTGATGGGGCCGATACCGTGCCGGCCATTTTTCAGGGCATCCCAGTACGTAGGGACGTCCACGCCATTGCAGGCAAGGACGCCCATACCGGTCACCACCACGCGTCGCGTCGTTGTCATCGCACCTCCTGGTAGAATCAGCGCCGGTTGCACACAACCGGCGCCGCTGCGGTCACTTCTTCTCGGCGACCTTGCTCTCGATGTAGGTCACCACATCGCCGATGGTCTTCAGCTCTTTGTCTTCCTCAAGCTTGACGCCGAAGGCATCTTCGAGATCCATCATGATCTCGGCGATGTCCAGGCTGTCCGCGCCGAGGTCGGCCACGATGCTGCTCTGATCGGTGATGGTAGCCTTATCGCGCGACAGACGGTCGGCGATGATCTCGATGATCTTAGTGCGGATCTCGCTCACGGACGCTCCTTCAAAATGCCGCAGGTTGCGCGGCGAGGGGCGCATCCTGGGGTGCACCATGCCCGGGTCAAGTCCGGCTGCCGGTAGCATGCAGCGCAGTCACAAATAGCCTACCTTACGTGCATTGGCCTCCCCGTTTTTTGCTTTTCCTCCTCGCCGCCCTGCTGGCCGGCTGTGGAAATCCCAGCGTCCCCCTCAAGACCATGGGCTCGCCCGAACCAGTGGCTTTTCAATGGTGGGAGCCAGGCACGGTGGCGCCCACGGTGCTCTTGGCCGATCGGGTGGACCAGCGCGGCCTGACCTTTGACGGGCTGATCCTGCATCGCGTGCTGATCCGCCGGCCCCTGGAAGGCGGCGCGGCCTGGCTGCGCGCACCGGCGGCGCAGTTCAGCCGTTCGGCGCAACAGGCCCTGCAATTGACCGGGCCGGTGATGGTCTCAGGCGTGTTGAATGGCAGCCCCCTGGTGGGCACGGCCGGTGAGGCGACCAGCCAGCTGAAGCCTCGCGGCCTGACCTTATATCCGGTGTCCATCCTGCATCGCGGCATGGCCAGCGCCGCACCAACCGCCGTGGTCGGCGAGGACGGCGCGATCACCACCGATGCCGATACCATCTCTCAGGATGCCCGCTTGAAGCCACGCGCCGGCACCATCTGGCGCCCCGCCCCGGCGGTGGTCGGGGTTCTGGCCGCCCTGCCCCGGCCGATTCCGATGCCCGACATGCTGGTGCGGCGACAGTCGGCCAAAAGCCCCTGACCCGGCGACCGCTCAGCCGTTGGCACGTCCCAACAACTCGGCCACGCCACGCACATTGGGCAGGTCGCTGAAGAGGAAGCCGTGCGTGGCGAAGGCCGGATGCTCCATTAAGGGAGCGGCCTCCTTCAATTTCGCAAGACTGCGGTCCACGCCCAGGCCCAGGCCGGGCAGCAGACCAGCAGCGAGCTGATCGAGGCGAGCCCGCAGGGGCGCGGCATGCCAGCGATGGAACAGCTCAAGATCCCGCGGCGCTCCGCCGTCCGTCGGCACAAAGCGGAAATCGGGCACCACCAGATCCCCGCCGGGCAGCACCCGCAACGGCGCTTCGGCCAAGGCCCACCCCGGCTGACGCGCGGCCCAGTCGGCGGCGAAGACCTCGTACTCGGGCGGGACGAAGCCGGTGAAGGGAGTAATCCCACGCAAGCCGTCCAGGTGCGAGAGCTCCAGCACCGCGGTCTCGCCGCCGCGCTCGGACACCGGCGCGCTCAGCCACCACTGCCGGCAGCAGGCCAGCACCGGCAGGAAGAGCGCGAGCTGCAGGCCATAGCGCGTGCCCTGATCAAAAATGGCGGCTGGGCCGGACACGGTCAGTCGCAGCAGGCCGCGCTCATCCTGCCGCACCTCGGCCAGCAGTCGGCGCCAACGCAGTGCCTTCAAGAGGCGACGACGCGCGCCGGCGTCCCCGTCGGCAATGGTCAGGTCCAGGCGCTGCGCCCCCAGCAGGATGCCCTGGGCCAGGGCCAGATTGTAGTCGTCGATGAGCGTCGCCGCGGGCATGGCCGGAGCCCGTTCCAACTTTGCCCGGCCCGGCAGGTCGGCGTACAGGTCCGCCGCCAGGGCCGCCGGTTCGACCTCAAGCACCATGGCCAGGGCCGCCAGGTGGCCCGCCTCGCTGGCGGCCGGCGTCGCCATCAATGCGGCCGAGGCGTCCAGCACGCGGGTACGCCACGCCACCGCCTCGGTCGGCTCAGCAAAGGTGCAGGCGTCCACCACCAGCTTGTGCAGACCCTTACCCACCAGCAGCGAACGCGTGCGGTGCAGCAGCGCCGCCGCCTCATCCGCCAAATCATCGCGCTCGCGCCCGCGGCCATCACGATACAGCGCGAGCAGGTCCTCGGCCAGCTCCACCATGGCCGGCGTGGCCTTAAGAAAGCGCGGCAGGATGCGCCCGTCCTTCTTTTGGGTGCGGATGAGGTCGCGGGTTAGCATGCGAACCACCGTACAGCCGTCGCGATGTCGCGACGTCGCGGGGTCGCGGGGTCGAACAGCCGACAGCCAATCGCGGACGACTCTGAAGGTTGCCTGCCGACGCCGCGACTCCGCGACCCCGCGACCCCGTGACGGCTGTCTGTCGTATGACCACGCGACTCCGCGACGGCTGTCTGTTGTCCGTTCACGCCCATTCCTCCTGCTCCCCTTCCCCAAAAGCCACATGGCTGCGGCGCCGTTCTGAGGTGTACGCTTCGGCGGTGCCGGCGGAGAGCAGTTCGTAGAGCATCGCGGTCTTGCCAGCGCGGGGTCGCAGCAGGCGGCCGAGGCGCTGCACGTGTTCGCGTACGCTGCCCGAACCGCTGACCACCACGCCCAGGCTTGCTTCCGGCACGTCGACGCCTTCGTTCAGAACCTTGCTTGCCACCAGCACCGGCCACGTGCCCGCGCGAAAGCGGGCGAGCATGTCGCGGCGCTCGGCCGGACGGGTGTGGTGCGTCATCACCGGCAGGCAGAAGCGCCGCCCGATGGTGTAGGCAGTGTCGTTGTCGTCGGTGAAGACCAGGGCCCGTTCGCCGGGATGATCGCGCAGCAGATCCCACAGCACGCGTAGCTTGGCGCGGCTGGCGCGGGCCAAGCGGCGCTGCTCGTGGTAGGCGCGCAGGGCGGCGCGGCCTTGGGGGTCGCGGGCGGCGGCGGCCAGGAAGCGGCCCCAGCCGTCCGCCTGGCTGAAGTCGATGCCGGCGCGGCGCACGAAGGCGAGGTATTCCTTGCGGTGCGCGGCATAGCCCTCGGCCTCGTCCGCGTCCATCGGCACGTGCAGCACCTCGGCCTGGTAACCGGCCAGGAAATTGCCCTCCAGTTCGGTGATCGCGGTGCGGTGGACTTCTGGGCCGATGAGCTCGTCCAATAGACGATGCCCGCCATCGGCCCGTTCGGGCGTGGCCGACAGCCCGAGACGAAAAGGCGCCAGGCAGAGTTCGGCCGCCTGGCGGGTGATGCCCGCGGGCAGGTGGTGGACCTCGTCGCAGATCAGCAGGCCGAAACGATTGCCGTGCCAGGGCATGAACAGCACCGCCGAGTCGTAGGTCGACACCGTGATCGGCTCCAGGCGCTTTTCACCGCCGCCGTACTGCCCCACCGGGACGCCGAGACGGTCAGCGAGGTCGCGCACCCATTGCTCGACCAGATCGATAGTCGGGGCCAGCACCAGGGCGCTGCGGGCGCAGGCGAGGATGCCGCGCAGCGCGACGTAGCTCTTCCCGGCGCCGGTCGGCAGCACCACCACACCACGCCGACGGGCCGCCAACCAAGCATCGAGGGCGACCTGCTGATAGGGCCGCAGGGGCCGGGGCGCGGCCTCGACCAGGCTCAGTTCGGCATAGGCCCGGGCCTCGTCGGTGTACGGCACCTGGCCGTGCCAGCGGCGCAGCAGTTCGGCGTAATGCATGGCCTTCGCCCGGTGCGCGCCGATGCGGGCATCCCACACCGCCAAATCCTCGGCGCCCGGCAGCGGCAGACCCGCAGGGCCGCCAGCAATAGTCAGGGTGCCGTCGGAAAAGCGGATCGTCAGCACAGGCTGCAACTTCTAGGGGCGGATCACCACGGGGAAATGGGCAGGGCCAGTCCGCGATTGACCGGCAGGTCGTGCACCGATTGTTCGCCGCACGATGAAACCGCTCATCCCCATCCTTCTTGTCCTGTTTGCCGCCTGCAGCCCGGCCCTGCACAGCGCTGAGACCTTCCCGGTCACGGCGGTGCCTGCCGCTGACCGCGTGGTCGTCGCCATGTATCGCGGCATCCCCGTGAACCTGCCACTGGCTCACCTGGAGGTGCCCGACGCCACCCGCAGTCAGGCGAAAGACCGCCTGACCAAGCTGCTGACCGGCAAGCGCGTCGACGTGCGCTGGTCCACCAGTTTCGGCGCCGATGCCGCCGGCACGGGCCGCGTGCAGTTGGTCGTCGATGGCGTCAACGTCAATGAGACCCTGGTGAAGGAGGGCCTGGCTCGCTACACGCCCGGCACCACCACCGAGCCAGCCTACGAAGATCCGATCCGCTTGGCTCAGGACATGGCCAAGCGCAAGCAGGTCGGCGTGTGGTCGGCGGCGGCCGCACCCGCGGCGGTCGTGGCGGTGGCCGCACCCGCAGCCATGCCGGCCGGCTCCGTCCCCAGCGCCGCCGGTGCCGCGCTGGCCAAGGGCGCCTTCGCCAGCGAATTGGACTCCCGCTTCTATTTCCCGGCCAACCATCGCGCCATCGCCAGCGTCAATTCCCAGCGCCTGATCTGGTACCGGGACGAAGACACCGCGCGTAAGGCCGGCAAGCTGGCGCCGCCGCCAGAAGCAACGGATCTGAAGTTCGACAACACGCCGGCAGGAGCGGAAGCCGCCTACGCTAAGGGTAAAGAGATCTATGCCCAGGCCATCGCCTTGGGCAACACCAGCGAACGCGACACTTTGTACGGCCATGCCAATGTCTACCTGACCAAGTCGGTGCAGATCTACAGCGGTATCTTGGAGACCCGGCCCGATGACGAGGCGATGGGCGAGAAGATGCGCCTCGCCAACCAGTTGCGTTACGGCACCATCAAGCAGCGTCGTTTCGAGTGAGCCCCACCATGCGCCTTCCTCTCATCTTCTGCCTTTTCATCAGTCTGCTGGTCTGTGCCGGCTGCGGCACCCGTGACGCGGACGACCTGGCCAGCGTCCATGCTGCCAAAGTGCTGCGCATCGGCGTGAAAGCTGACACGCCGCCTTATGGCCTGATGCGTGGCGGCGCCCGCCAGGGCTTTGACGTGGATCTGGCCATGGCCGTCGCATCGCGCCTGGGTGTGGAGCCTGCATTCGTCACCGTCACCAGCGCCGACCGCATCCCCAAACTGCTGGCTGGCGAGGTCGACTGCGTCATCGCCAGCATGACCATCACCCGCACCCGCGAGCAGCAGGTCGATTTCAGCGTGCCCTATTTCCAGGATGGTCAGGCCCTGCTGGTGCGCAGCGCCTCGCCGGTGCAAAGCTACCAGGATCTGGCCGGCAAGAAGGTGGCCTTCGTGAAAGGCAGCACCAGCGGCACCTACCTGAAGCAGGTCGCCCCCGAGGCCATCGGCATCGAAATCGACGGCTTCAAGGACCTGCTCGCGACCCTTGAGGACGGCCGCGCCGACGCCATCACCAGCGACCTGCTGATCCTCATCGGCCTGCGCAAGAGCGCCCAGAACGCGGCCGACCTGCGCCTGGCCGGCAGCCGCTTCACCACTGAGCCCTACGGCATCGCCGTGCGCCAGAACCAGAGCGAGCTGCGTGACGCCCTCAATCTGACGCTCATGGAGATGTGGGAAGACGGCTCGTGGCGTCAGATCGCCGACACCTGGTTCGGGCCGGGCGCGCCATATGAGCACCGCATCACGTTTGCGATGCCGGTGGTGCCGAAATAGGCAGGGATAGCGCAGCAGCGTGTCTGGCCCCAGCGCAGGAAAGTAGCGTTCTCATGAAACCCCTGGATGAACGCTGGATCTTCCTGGGACTGCTTTGGGTCGTATTTTCTGGCATGCTGCTGATCTCCCTCGTCTATGGGTTCACCACGGGGTGGAATGTACGCATTCCGGGACGAGGAGGCGGGTACACACCTAAGGATGGGCTGGGTCTGGGATTGTTTCTGGCCAGCGTGCCCGCCATCACCTCGATCATCGTCGTCCGACAGGCGCGAGCCACCCGGAAACGGGAACAATCACGACTGGCGGCGCGAATGCCCTTGTCTGGCCCCCCATCGCCGCCCCATTCATAAACTCTCT
>JBBQTJ010000135.1:0-8648 GCA_038213315.1 Planctomycetota bacterium | reverse complement strand
TGATGGTGGTGGCCTTCACCTGGTCGATGATGGCCTGGTCCAGATCCGCCAGCAGGTAGTGGGCGCGGGCGCGGGTGTCGAACAGGTCGGCGTCCCCGGAATTTTGGGCGATGGCGGCATCGACCAGGGTCAGGGCCACGTCGGGCAGGATGAACTGCAGATCGGTGCCCTTGGTCAGCAGGCCCCAGGCGAGATTGTTGAGACGGGTGGTGTCAACCCGGCCATGGGGCAGGTGCTCATAGCAGGCGCGGAAGGCCGACGGGTCGTCCTGTTTGCGTGCCAGGTAGGCCAGGCAGTTGAAGGCCCGCTCGTGCACCGGATCCAGGGTCAGCACCTCTTCCGCGAGGGATTTCACCCGGGCGGCGCTGTCGGCATCACTGGTGTCCCCGTCATAGGCGCTGATCGCCGTGCGCAGCCGTGGCTCCAACTCGGCCAGGCGCTTCGCAGTCGCCAATTTCCAGGTGCCGGCCAGGACCGCTTCAAGGGGGTGCAGCACCTCATCGGGCAGGCCGCTCCACACCACCGCGCCGCTGCGGTCGAGCAGCAGGACCCGTGGTACGCCGGTGGCGCCGTCCATCCACAGGTCGTAGTCGGGGGCGCTGAGGGCGGCCACCGGATAGGTCAAGTGGTTCGCCGCGTCGCCGACGAAAGTCGCGACGGTGTCCAACGATTCGCCGCTCAGGCCCACCAGCACCACGGCTTGGGCATGCTTGGACGCCAACTCCGCCAGCATTGGTATGGCCTTGCGGCAGGGCGGATTCCAGCTCGCCCACAGTTGCACCATGACCACCTGGCCAGCCAAGGTCGGCGGCGCGCCCTGCCAAGCGGCCTTGGACAGATCCGGGGCCGCATCGCCCACCTCCAGGGCGGACAGGGCGGCGGAGGTGAGCATCAGCGGCAGGATCAGTGTGCGCATCATGGCGATTCCGGGGCAGCGTGGGTCAGGGGGCGGTGCGCCTTGAGGCGGGTGCGGGTCGCCCGGTACGCGGGCAGGGCTTCATCGTCTTTGGCGGCCAAGGCAATGGCCTGGGTGATGGCGGTCACGGCCTCGTCGAAGCGGCCGATTTCGCCCAGCACCTGGGCCAAGGTGTCGAGCACGTCGGCGTTTTTCCGTTCGCTGCGCGTGACGGCACGCTGGGCCAGGGTCAGGGCGCGGGCGGGATCCCGCAGCGTGGGCGCGTTGACGGTGATCAGGTCGAAGGCCAATTGACTGTCGGCCAGGATGCGTTCGTTGTCGTGCAGCGGCAGCTCCGCCAGCCCGCCGAGCAGCACCAGGCGTTGTTCGGTGGTGGTGTTCTTCACCGCCGCCGCCACCAGATTGGCCACCAGGGGCCGGCTGGCGGCTTCCACCAGGGCCTCGCCGGTCAGGGTGACGGCGGCCTTGGTCGTGGTCTGATCTCCGGCGGCGATCAGGGCCACGACCATGTCCCGGCAGGTGGTGGCAAGCAGGTGCGCCACCTCCGCATCCTCGGGCAGCAGGGCCAGGCGCTGACGCGCTGCCGTTACGGCGGTGGTCCAGGTGGCCAAGGCGGCGGGCAGGTCCTCTGGTGCTTGGGTCTGCGCCAGTTTCACCGCTGAAATGCGCACATCGCCCAAAGCGGCGGGATCCTTGGGCCGACGCCGCGCCAGGCCCTGGTCGATCGCCAGCGCCATGGTGAACGAGGTGATCGCCAGGGCGCGCTGCTCGGCGGCGGTCGCGACGTCGTCCGCCGGGGCTTGGTGCCAGGCCGCGCCCGCCTCGGTGAGCAGCAGGCTTTGCAGGCGCTGGCCGCGATCACCGTCCTGATAGCGCGGCGCCAGGGCCTTGAGCGAGTCCAGGCCGCGCTCTGCCACTGCCACCGCGTCCCGATGCCGGCCCGACTCCAGCAGGGCACGGGTCAGCGAAAAGCGGGTGTCCACCAGATCCGCCACCAGATCGAACTGGGCGTCGTGCACCGTAATCTCGCTGCCCGGCTCGGCGGCGGCCCCGAACGCCAAGGCGGACTGCACTGCTTCGACGGTGCGCAGGTGACGCAGCAGGGCGTCGCTATCCGCCTGTTCGCGGGCCACCGCAGCGCGGCCATTGGTGGCGTAGATGTAGCGCTGGCGCAGCGGCCGGTCGTCGTCCGGCCAGCGTCGGGTCATGGCCACGGCGCGGCGCTGCGACTCGGCATAGCGACGATCGGCGTCCGCCAGGCCGCCCAGCAGGCGCTCATCGTCGCCCAGGCTGTTGAGCGCCACGCAGACGTCATCGTGGTGCAGATATTCGTCGCCCTGGCCCGCTACCAGCCGACGGCTGGCATCCAAGGCCAACAGGTGCAGATCGCGGGCTTCGGTCTGAGCCGTGGCCGCCACGTCCGTGTCGCCGGAGGTGCGTGCGGCGCTGGCGCGATCATTGGCGAAGCGGGCCTGCTGCTGATAGCAGACCATCTCCAACCGCAGGGCCGGCAGCGAATCCCGCGCCATGTCTTCGGCGCGGATGCCGTGCAGCACCTGCTCGACCGTGGGGGCAAAAACGGTGGCGAATTCCTTGGCCTCAAGCGCCGTGCTCAGGCGGTCGCGAAGGTTGAAGAGGGTGTCGTTGCACAGGCCCATGGCCCACTCGGTGCGGCGGTTGGCCTCTTTGGTCTTGGCCGTGGCCCGGCCGGTGGCCTCATTAGCCAGACGCGCCTGCTCATTGGCCCGGGCCTCATTGGTTTTCGCCAGGCCAAGATTGTCCGTGGCCTGCTGTTCGTTCTGGTGGGCCAGGGCGGCGTTGGCTACCGCCAGGCGCTGTTGCTGCCGGGCAATGACCAAGCCGGCGCCCGCCACCACGGCCAGCACCACCCCGGTTGCACCGACCAGATACGCGACCCGTTGCCGGCGACGGCGCAGGGCCGCCTGCTCGGTGCGGCGCTGCTCCAACTGCCAGCGTGAGGCGGCGACGAAATCGCGGCTGGTCTGGTCGACCATGAGCTCGGCGATCACGCGCTCGGCATCAAGGATCGGCAGACCCTCGCCCAACAGCAGCGAGGCGGCCGCGAGCGGATCCTTGGCGCCCGCCAGCTGCCATTCCGCCGCCAGGGTCGCCAGGCGGTCGCGCCCGCGCAGCAGGTGTTTCTGCTCGCTGGTCCAGATGGCCAGTTCGGGCCAGGCGGCGGGGCGGTCACCGCTGGGCCCCTGCAGCAGGATCTCGTGCGTTAGGGTGATGCCGGCGTGGCCGCCTTCTCCGCCATCGCGTTCGACCAGCCGCGCGGCGACCAGGACGGCCAGCACGCTGGTGACAGCTGCATCGTCGGGCAGGTCGGCCACTGGCGTGCGCCGGCGTACCGGCTTGGCATCGCCATCGGCGGGTACCCGCACCAGCGCAGGAAAAAGCCGCCGCACTGCCGTGGGATCAAGGGCCGCCAGGGTCTCGGTGACATGGTTGGCGATGCCGCCCGCCAAACGCCCCAGGCCGGCGTACTCGCTGAACTCCAGCAGACCATGCGTGCCGGTCGAGCTGGCGCGATCGGCCTCGAACAGGCGGTTCAGCACGAAGGACAGCAGCGGCAGGCTGGTGCCGTGCTGCAGGAATTCCTCCGCGATCACCTGGTTCAGCCAGCGGCCGTCCGCGCCCTTTTCGAAGCGCAGGCCCGCGGCCTGGGCCGGGCGCAGGATGATCTCGGCCACTTCGGCGGCGGTGGGCGACAACAGATCGACGGCGCGGCCTGATTTCAGTGCGGCCAGGCCCGGCACCTCTAGCACGGCCTGGTAGTAGTCGCCGCGCAGGGTCGCCACCACCCACACGCCACTGCGCGCCAACAGGTCGAGCACGCGCACGAAAGCGGCGCGGGCGGCAGCCACCGGCACAGCGGTGACCAACTCTTCGAATTGGTCCACCAACAGGAAGAGGCGCGTGCCCGGCTGCGAGGCTAGGCGAGCCGACACCAGGCTGGCCAGCACCTCGGGGGCGGCGGTGGCGCTGGCCGCCAGAGCGCGGTCATCAGCGCCGCCGTGTCGCCAGCCGGGGAAGGCCAAGGCCACCAGCGTGCTGACCAGGGCCAGCATGGGATCGCCGCCCGCGGCCTGGTCGCCAGGCAGCATGATGGCGTAGCGCCAAGCGGTGGGCACCTCGCCGTCGCCGGTCGGCAGCAGCGGGATCAGGCCGGCGCGCGCCAACGACGACTTGCCGGAGCCGGACATGCCCACGATCAGGGCGAAGGTGCGACCCTCGGTGCCCTTGGCTCCCTCTTGGCGCAGCAGGTCGATGATGCCATCCCGGGCCCGGTCGCGACCGAAGAACACCGGCGCATGTTCGGGCCCAAAGACGCCCAGGCCGCGCCAGGGACTGCCCTGCCGCCAGGTCACCACCGCGGCATCGGCCTCACCGGGCAGTTGGGCGTGACGGGCCAGCCACAGGCGCAATTCCCGATCCAGTTCACGGGCGAAGTCGGCCGTGGCGGTGAAGGTCTGATGGGCGAAACGGAAGGCCCCATCGTCACGGCGCACCAGGCGCTCCCAGAACATTTTCGCCAGGGTGCGCTGCTGCGCGGCCTCAACCACCTTGGCATCTTCGTCCAGGTCGATGGCCGGCGGGCGCGCGGTTTTGCGGAAAAGTTTGATCTCGACTGCGGGCGTGTGGGCGATGGCCGACAGCCATTCGTACGAGGTGCCGGTCACCGGCAGGCGTTCATCCCGCGGGCCGATGCGCTCTTCCAGCTTGGCCCATGGCAGGCTGTCGACATAGGGCTGAGACAGGGCCACGCCGATGCGCGTCCACAGGATGCCGATCACCAGATGGCACTGGCTGATATTGGCGACCAGGTCGATGCCGGCCTGGAAATCCCCAAGCTCAGCCCGGCGTTCAAGATTTTCCCAACGCACCAGGCGCAGATCCACCCGGTCGGCCATTTCTACGGCCAGGGCCCGCACCAGGCGTTCGGCGGCCTCGCGCTCGGGCAGCACATCGGCGGGCGAACTGAGGAAGATGCGCAGGACGGGACGGGCAGCGGTGTCCATGATCAGGCCGTGACCGCAAGCCGGTCGATGACGCTGGCGGCATAGCGCGCGCCGACCTCGCGCATCGCCGGGATCGCCTCGATGCCATCCAGGGCCTGCACCGCGTGGCTGTTGATGTGGCCCAGACCCAGAGCCGCCAAGCCCTGGGGCGACAGGTCGGGATTGAAGCGCCAATAGGCGAACTGCGGTGGCACCGCGCGCACTGGCTGCTCGATCAGGTCGCCGACCTCGCCATCCAGCGGTGCGCCCAGGTGGCAGCGACCCACCAGCCGGCAGAGCATGTCCTGCTGGATCGCTGAGGCGTTCATCAAAGCCACCGGCACCGTCGAGGCATGATGCAGCAAGGTCTGGGACTGGGCGCGCAGACGGCTGCCATCAAGCGTGCAGGCGCCGGTCCCCACCGAGACCAGATGGAGGCGGTTCTCGCCGGTGGGGAAGTGCACCCCATAAGGCGCAGCAGTGGCCATGACGAAGGTCTGCCAGGCGGGATTGTTGAAGGTGGTGATCGCCCCGTCCTGGAACACCGAGCGCCGACCGCCCAGCACCACCTCCTCTGCCGGGAAGAAGGTGGGCGCCGCAGTGCTGGCCCGCACCAGCTGCCACAACGGGATGTCGAGATTGCAGTCCGGCAGCGCACGATCGTTGTAGCGCGCCCCCGGCGCATTACTCAGCGGCCAAGGCGAATCGGTGGTGGCGTTGCGCACCACCACCAGCAGCAAGGTGCGCAGACGCTCTGACCCCAACGTGGTGTCGGCGCCAAACGCTTCTTTCAGCGCGACTTCCAGATGGCGATGGGTGTACTTGCTGTACAGACGCTGCCACCAGCCCGTGGCCGTGAAGATGCGGCGGCCCTGCTCAAGATAGAACTCCCGCACCTTGCGCGCAGAAAAACCCAAGGACAGGGCCGCCGCGATGATCGCACCAGTGCTGGTCCCGGCGACGTAATCGAAATGGTCAGCCAGAACAAAGTCCGGCCCCTTGCCCAGCTGCTCACGCAGGCGGTCTTCAATGGCGATCAGCACCTCCAAGGCGATCACCCCCCGGATGCCACCCCCATCAATAGCCAGCAGATGACGGCGCGGACGTTCATTAAAAAATGCGGGAGCAGGCATGGGCGTTAATGAGTACGCCGCCTGTCACGCGTTACCACTGTCGTCTGCTACACCCGCAGCCGCGCAATCGCCCCGCACCCCTGGGTCAGCGAGCCTCCGTGTCTGTATTGCCCACCCCCTGGGACCGCGGGCCTCCAGGCCCGCCCGCATCTGTGTCTATAGTTTCATATAGTTCCACCCCTGGGACCGCGGGCCTCCAGGCCCGCCCGCATCTGTGTCTGTAGTTCCACCCCTGGGACCGCGGGCCTCCAGGCCCGCCCGCATCTGTGTCTATAGTTCCACCCCTGGGACCGCGGGCCTCCAGGCCCGCCCGCCTTCCTCCAACCGTTTACCGCCGCCCCGCCCGCAACCTCCCAACCGCACCAAGCACCTTCACCATCAGCCCACTGCGCCCGAACTCCACCGGCCGTTGCCGATGCACCTGCAACCAAGCCGCATTTTCAGCCAAAGCTTCCCGCCCGGTTTCGCGGGCAACTGCAGCCAAGTCAGCGCCCGTGCCGCACCAAGTTATCGCCCGGGCAAAGATATCCCCCATGCGCTGGTAAGCATTGGCATGTTCCGCCAGAGACTGCACGCCAGAATAGCCAAGGAGGATGGCGGCGGTAAATTGCACCGCCGCGATCACCGCCGGGAGGGCCGGGCCAGCCCAGGTGCCGATCACCGCCTTGGCCACCATCAGCAGCAAGCTGATCCCCAGCAGCGACACGCCCCACCGACGCAGGCGCTTGAGGTTCCAGCGCGCACGGGCGGCGGCCTGGACGAAATAGGTCTGCTGATCGACCAGCCAGCCGGTCTGCACCAGGATGCGGGCGTGGTCCGGAACCACCGTGCGGCCCGGTGGCAGCTCCTGGGCCAGGGCGCGCAGCACCAGGCGCAGCCAGTCGGCGCTACCGCGCTGACGATGGAAATAATGGTCACTGACCACCTCATCGACGCCGGCCACTCGCCACCATAGCTGCACGCGCAGGCCCTCGGCCAGAGCGCGGTAGTCCAGATAGCGGCCATGCAGATCCAGTCGCCACGTCATCAGCACCAGGGCATACGCCACCGCCCCCAGCAGTCCGCACAGCGGCGCCACCCACCAGGCGGACGGCAGCCAGATGCCGCTGCCCTCCTGCAGCAGCACGCCCACCAGGGCCAGGCAGGCGATCCACTGGGCCAAACCACCATGGCGCAGCTGCCCACGCCAATTGGCGCGGTCAGGCCGGGGCACCTGGCCCATGACCGTCAACTGCAAGCGCGCGGCCATGGCATCGCAGACCGCCAGACGACGACGTAAACCATTCAGCTGCGTGTCGACTTCGGCATCGCCGGTAGTGGTCAGGGCCGCTGCGCGCTCGACCGCCAGATCTCGGTTGAGCAACGCCAGGCGCTGGCGGGCCTGCTCGACCCGCAAGCGCGCCGCCGTGCCGTCATGGCCGGTGGACAACCACGCGGCCGTGCCCGCGGGCTGGGCCGGCGCGGGACGATCGTGGCGCGGCGCCACCAGATGCAGCACCACGCCCTGGCTCTCCAGATCAAGCATGCGCTCTGGCGCGCCATGCACCGGCAGATCGCCACTGAGATGGCGACGCACCACGTCGGCGGTGCCGCCGGGCAGACAGGGGGTGCTCGCCGCGAGTCCTTCGGCCCCATCCCACAGCGCCACCAGCACCTGACTGTGAGCCATCAGGTAGGCGGCCAGGGCAACGTACTGCTCATTCCGCTCGCGCCGCTCAGCAACCCACGGCAGCGCCACCACTCGCTGACAACGCGGTAGGGCCGCCAGGAACCACGCATCAGAGGCGGCATCAAAGTCCTGCCGATAATCGTCCTGAGGCATGGGCAGTACCGCCACCACTGCCAATCCCAACTCCCACGCCACCTCCGCCGCCAGCCGGTCCGCACCATCGGCCAAAGCGCTGAGCACCGTCACCGGCGCGCCCGTCCCATGCACCGCCGTCAGCTCGAGCCGCAGCGCTGCCCGCAGCGCCGGCACCGCCGCCGGCAACAACGCCCGGTGGCCACTGATCCCGACCAGGAACGGGATGGGAGGAAGGGGAGCGTTAAAGGGATGACCGTCGTGCACGGTGGGCAGCGTAATGCTGAGAGGGATTTGGCCCAGTCGGGAATTTTGGTAGCAGTTGGGTAAGTTCGGCCTTGAGGCGCGGCTGTTCCCGAAGTGAGGTAGGGTTCCAAGTGTAGGGTGCCTGGCACCCCAGGAAGAGGGGGGAGGTAGGTACACTTGGCACCCCAGGTACATACACATACAGGCACTACATACACATACACATACAGGTACTGTTCGGGAAGGTTTCAGACCCCATTGAGCCCGTCTTACGTCTTAAGGTCCTTTGCCCGCTGCTCATAAAATTATTGGGGCTTCAGGCTTTCGTGTGGGCCGGGTAGCTCGCGCCGGCGGGCATGAGGTCAAGCCCACCGAGATAAAAGAGGATGGCGCGCCGGAAGCGAGCACGGTTGCGGAAGCCGCAAGCCATGGCTTTGATCTTCTGGATGCGAGCATTGAGTGATTCGCCGATGGCGTTTGTCGAAGCGGTGACGACAGCGTTGATGATGCCCCAGAGATGGTTCTTGATG
>JBBQTJ010000134.1:0-8720 GCA_038213315.1 Planctomycetota bacterium | reverse complement strand
CCCACTGATAAGGCAGTCTTCCTTCTCATCGGCGGGGCCGTGGCGTTGGGCATCGGCCTGATCATGAGCCTGCGGCCTGGCAAGTCTTGACCAGACTTCAGCCGCCAAGCTGACCATGGCCCACCGTGGGCGTCGGCTCGGCCGGCGCGCCATGGTCGGGGATGGTGAACCAGAAGCATGAGCCGCCGCCCGGGTTGGCGGTGACGCCGATCTCGCCGCCATGGCCTTCGACGATCTTCTTGCACAGGCTCAGCCCGATGCCCATGCCTTCGAAACGGCTGCGCTCGTGCAGACGCTGAAACATCACGAAAATGCGCTGCCGGTGCTCCACATCGATGCCGAGGCCGTTGTCGGCCACGCTCAGCCGCCAGCCATCCGGCAGGCGCTCGGCGGAGATGGCGATGCGGGGCGGGGCCTCGCCGCGAAATTTGACCGCGTTTTCCACCAGGTTCTGGATGATCTGGATCAGTTGCGTCGGACGATAGGCGACCTGCGGCAGGTCACCAATGACGACCTCAGCCTGGGCTGCAACTAGGACGTCCGCCAGCGTGGCCAGCGCGGTATCAACTGCGGTGCGCAGCGATACCTGCTCTGCTGGTCCGCGGTGCACGCCAACCCGGGAAAACTCCAAGAGATTGTGGATGAGATCCTGCATGCGCTGCGACGCCGCCAGGGCGGTGTCGATGTAGCGGCGACCACGCTCGTCAAGCTGATCACCGTACTGGCGGGTGAAGAGGCCAAGGAAATTGCCGATCATCCGCACCGGCTCACGCATGTCGTGCGAGGCCACGTAGGCGAATTGCTCCAGCTCGGCGTTCGAGAGTGCCAGCGCAGTGGCGCGCTGGTTCGCCAACCGTCTGGCGGCGCGCTCGGCGGTGAGCAACTGCACCTTGTCCAAGGCGATGGCGGCCAAGGCGGCCACCCCCATCAGCACCTGCTCATCAGCCACCGAGAAGTGGCCGCGCCCGCTGTGCCAGCACACCAGCCAGCCAGCCGTCAGCCCAAGGCGCGAGGCCACGGGAACCGCCAGCAGACTCCCGGTGACGGTGTGATCCATGCTGTGGTACCAAGCCTTCAGCTCCATCGGCCTGGCCAGATCCTCGCAGCGCACCGGCAGGCGTTCTGCCAGGGGGACCCGATCAAGCACCTCAAGGATGCCGTGTTGCGAGTCACTGGGCTTGCCGGCATGCGCGTTCTGCCAGGGATTGCCTGCGGCGCGGCTGAATTGCACATGCAGGGTGCCGTAGTCCGCCCCGGTCAGCGCCACGGCCGCGGCCGCGATGCGCTGGCTGGCGTCCTGCGCATCCATCTCGACGGCGAGATCGAGTCCCAGTTGCTGCAAGACCTCTGCGCGGTGCCGGGTCTGGCGCAGATCAGACTCGAAACGCTTGCGCTCGTCCATGTCGCTGGCCGTGCCCAGCCACCGCACCAGCCGCCCGCGTTGATTGAAGAAGGGCGCCAGGCGCCCGGCATACCAGCGCCAACGGCCTTCGTGGCCCAGGCGGAACTCGCAATCGAAGGGCCGGCCACTGCGCAGCGCCTCGGTCCAGCGCACTTCGACCATCGCCCGATCGCCGGGGTGCACATGCCCCAGCCACAGGGCTCCGGCGCTGGGCGTGCTGCCCAGCACCTCATCCCAGCGGGAATTATAGTAGTCGACGCAGCCATCCGCCTGGGCGGCCCACATCAGATGCGGCAAGGCATCGGCCAGTTCCCGCAGCCGTTGCTCACCGCCCTCGTGGGCGGCATGCTCGTGCAGGCGCCGCCGGGATTCCCCCAATTGCACGGTCATCGCATTGAAACCCGCGGCCAGTTCCGCCAGCTCGCCCCGGTCGACCGGCATGATCACCGTGGTCAACTCACCCTGGGCGACCTTGGCGGCGGCGCCCTGCAGGATGCGCAAAGGCCGGATCACCCTGAGGATGAAAAACAGCGCCAGCACGCCCCCGGCGATAATCAGCACCGCGCCAATCGCCAGGTTGATGACCAGCTGGCGGATGCTGGACAGGCGCTGCTGCTCCAGCGCGGCGCGGTTCAAACCGGTGATGCGGAGGCTCAAGGCCTCAAGCTGCCGCAGCAGGAGCTCGCCGTCCACTGCACGTTCCGGTTGGGCATCTCCCAGCAGGTCGAATTGCCGGTCGGCCAGGCTGAGCTCCGCAGCGAACAACGCGCTCTCAGCGCTGGCTTCACCCGGCGCAAAGAGCCCTTTGGCCACGGGCATGAAGCGGGCGACCTGCTCCTTCCAGGGGGCGACGCGCTGAGCCTCGGCGGCGATGAGCTGCTCGCTCGCCAGCCGTTCCAGCGTCCCCACGATAAGCGATAGTTCCGCCGAGCGCAGGGCGACGCGCACCGCGCGTTCTGAAATCCGCCATGATCGCCACGCATTGGCGCTGATGCCTGCCACCAGCATCAAGGAGACCATAAGTACCAGGCCAACCGATTGCCGCAGGGTCATGCGCCCACCAATTGAGCGCTGGGCCATGGCCCCGGGCCATGGTGCCCAGCGCCTACTCTGGAAAGATGCTGCTGGTGATCACCCAGCGGTGGTGATGCTTGCGATTCCACGTCGGCGGGACGAGTACGTGGGCGATTGATGCAGCGGTTCAGCGTTGGTCACAGTCGGGCATGTTCGCAGGTCCAGTCAGACGGTAGACGGTCGTACGCGCCTTTCCCGGCGCTTGAAAGCTTCGCCATGGTTTCGCCCGGACAATCATCGAATGTTCCTGTTCCTTCACCCAGCCTAGGCCATGTGCTGGTTATCGAAGACAACGCTGGTGATGTTGAACTGCTGACCATCGCCATGGCGACGCGTGGGCTGACCATCCGGCTTACCCTCGCCGAGGATGGCGATCTTGGGCTGGCGGCGCTGCAGCGCCTGATCGACGCGGGTGAGCCGCCCGACCTGGTGCTCCTCGATCTGAACATGCCCCGGCGCAACGGCTTCGAGGTGCTCGCCGCCATCAGCATCATGATCCCACCATCCGCCTGTCCGGTGGCAGTCTGGTCGTCCTCAACGTCGGCCGGGGACCAGGACCGGAGCCGTGCCGCTGGCGCCAGCAGGTTCTTCAGCAAACCAGAAAAATTTGACGATTACCTGGTTCTGGCCGACGCGCTGGGGACGATGCTCGCCAAGCCGACCAGCGGCTGACGGCTATAGCCCCAGGCGGCGTCGTTTGCGCCACAGCGTCGACGGCTCGATGCCCAGTACTGCGGCGGCATGATCGAAGGTGTCCGACTGCGCCAGGATCTTGCGGATGTGCTCGGTCTCGATCGCTTCCAGCGACCAGTCGCCGCCGACCCGCGGTTCGCACGGGGCGCGCTGCAGCACCCGCTGCGAGAACGCCTCTGGCTCTACCACCCGTGACGGCCACAGCACGACGATGCGCTGCAGTTCGTTGCGCAATTCACGGACGTTGCCCGGCCACGGATAGGATCGCAGCACCTCCAGAGCGGCAGCGGAGAACTCCTGGACCTGCGTCTGGGCCTCATCGGCAAATTCGGCGAGGAAGCGGTGGGCGAGCAAGGCGATGTCTTCGCTGCGCTCACGCAGCGGCGGCACGGTGATCTCGATGACATTTAGGCGGTACAGCAGATCCTCGCGGAAATGGCCGTCGCGCACCTGGGCCTCAAGATCCCGGTTGGTCGCCGCCACGATGCGCACGTCGGCGCTGCGCGTCACCGTGTCGCCCAGACGCTCATAGCGGTGCTCTTGCAGGAAGCGCAGCAGTTTCGCCTGGATCGCCGCCGGCAGGTCGCCCAGCTCATCCAGGAACAACGTGCCGCCTTCCGCCGCCTCGACCTTGCCAGCCTGATCCTTCACCGCCCCGGTGAAGGATCCCTTCACATGCCCAAACAAGTCGCTGGTCAGCAGTTCGGGGCTGAGGCTTGGGCAATTGATGGTGACGAACGGCTTGCGTGCCCGGGCGCTTTGCAGGTGCAGGGCATGGGCCAGCGCGCTTTTTCCGGTGCCGTTTTCACCACGCAGCAGCACCGCCACTTCGGCCTTCGCCGCGCGGCGGATGACGCCCAGGATCCGCTGCATCGCGGTCGAACGGGAATCGAGGTCGAAGGCCGGCAAGCTCCCACGGTGGGCCGTCTCGTAGGCGGCCATGCGGATCATGCGGTGGCGCTCGTCCCGCAAGGTGGTGATGAGCTCAAGCACACGCTGCGAGCTGAATGGCTTTTCGAGGTAGTCCGCTGCGCCCGCCCGGATGGCCTGCACCGCCGTCGCATAAGAAGCAAAGGCCGTAAGGACCGTGATGTGCAGGTCAGGATTGATGGCCAGCAGACGCGGGATCAGGTCCAGGCCGGACTCTTCACCCAGCTGAAGGTCGCACAACGCCAACTGATAGCCGCCGTCCCGGCAGCGCGCCAAGGCCATCTCGGCGGTGTTGGCGGCATGGACGCGACACCCCAGGATCTTCAGCTCAAGGGTCAGCCGGTCGCACAGCTGACGGTCGTCGTCGATGATCAGCACCGACAACCCCGGCTCTGCCTCGGTTTTTACCGTGGTTTTGGTGATTCCGTCGGCGGCAATGGCGAGATTCGTTTCTTCCACGCGCGTCACCATGACCGCGCCTGCGCATACACAACCTTTGTATTTTCCCGGGCACCGGTCGCTTGGCACGACGAAGGCTCAGGCCTGCTGGCAGCTGGCCCGACCAGCAACGCGCTGGCCGCTCTTGGCCAACGGCTCATCACCTCTTCAAGGATCCCACATGTCCAAGCCCATCATCGCCGTCCTGGCCGCCACCCTCCTTTCCGGCGCCTGCTGGGGCGTCGACAACGTCCTGCCTGGACTGGATCGGCAAGATGCCGACTTCGCCCGTGGCGCTGCGTTGTGCAGCATGCTTGAGGTCCATGCCTCAGACATGGCCCTGAAGCGCGGCCTGTCTGGCGACGACAAGATCTTCGCCCAGCTGATGCTGGAAAATCACGGCAGCGCGACGAAGGAATTGGGGGTCATCGCCGAAAAGAAGGGCATCACCTTGCCTGCCGAGTTTGATGCCAAGCACTTGGAACTGCTGGAAACCGTCGGCAAAGCCAACGACAAGGACGTGGCGGAGCGCTATCTGGAGATCCAGATCAAGGCCCACAAGGAAGCCATCGACCTGTTCTCGACGCAAGCCGATGCGGGCAAAGATGCCGATCTGAAGGCCTATGCCATGGCCACGCTGCCGGTGCTCAAGATCCATCTTGAGCAGGCCCGCAAGCTGGAAGAAAAGCACTGATCCGCTTTTCCCACGCCGAGTGCAACTCGGCGCTCCCAGGCCGCCCTTGTCCTTGGACCATTGCACGACCCACGGCAGACCCTGCCGTGGGTCGTGGGTTGAAAGGGGTGAGCAGAATAGCACTGCCTGGCGCGCGGCGAAAAGCCTGTGGATCCTGCATTTTGCATGCTGCTGGCCCACGGCCACCCATCAGCCGCACCGATTCCATTGGCATCACCGTCGCTCTGCTTTCGCGGGACAGACGCCACCCCCTCACCCCTACCAAGGCTTTCCCATGTCCAACTCCGTCTTCGGCATCGTGACCAACGAAGCGCATCTGCGTGATCTCCTCGCTCGGCTCAGCTCCCTGGGCTTCCATCGTGACGACCGCTCGGTCGTCTTCCCCGATGCCCACAGCGCGCACCCCATCGCTTATGAAAAAGGCAGCAAGGCTCCTGAAGGAGCGGTCGCCGGCGGTCTGACGGGTGCCGGCCTGGGCGGAGTCCTTGGGCTGCTGGCCGGTATCGGCGCCCTGGCGATTCCTGGCGTTGGTCCGCTGATCGCGGCCGGCCCGTTGCTCGCGCTGCTCAGCGGCGCCGCCGTCGGTGCCGCGGCAGGCAGCTTGACCGGCAGCTTGATCGGGCTGGGCATTCCAGAATACGAGGCCAAGCGCTATGCCGGCCACCTCAAGGACGGCAGCATCCTGGTCGCCGTCCACGCCGAAGATTCAGAGTGGGAGAGCAAGGCCCTTGGCGCCTTCAACGACGCCCAGGCGGTGGATGTCGCCATCATCAAGGACACCACCGTGCGGCCGGCACGCGCCGGCTCGGACACCACCACTGCCATGCTGCGCGAGCAGCAGCAGAGCACGGGCCTGAACGGCGGATGATCCGACCATTTTCTCTGACGTTGCCGAGCCTGGGCCGCCCCACGGCTCAGGCTCGGCCTGCGCCAAGCAATCGCTGGGATTCCGTCATGGTCAACCAACCAGACCTCGCAAGCTTGGTGGTTCTTGAGGCTGCACTGAGATCTCTCGGATGCACTGACCAGTCTGGTGTCGGCGATGATGCTGCACCCAACCCCCCTCCGGATCATTTCTCCGACGATAGCACTGTCACTCTGTCCAAGGACCCTCACATGCCTCCTTTTCTCATCCATCCCACTTTACTGGCCATGGCCGCCCTGCTGGGCGGCGCCGCATCCCTCACCGCGGTTGATGACATGGGCAAGGACAAGGGCGAGCCCTTCGCTACCTCGGCCAGCGCCGCGGTGATCAACACCTGCTGTCCGGTTGATGGCAAGGCGATCGACCCGACCAAGTGCACCATGGTGCCGATCACCATCGGCGAGGGCGCGATGGCCAAGCACTGCAGCATGGCCATGTGCTCGGAAGCCTGCGCCACGGAATTGACCAAGGATCCGGTCAAGGTCATGGGCGCCCGGATCACCAAGGATGCGGACGGTAACAAGACCATGTCCAGGTGATGATAGCGTTGCTGTCTGGGGCTTCGCGCCCGGGCAGCATCGTTGCTGATTCAGCCAACGACCAAGGCCATGCGCACGCGCATGGCCTTGGTCGTTGGCTGAATCAATTTTTCTTTGGGGCCACCGGCCCACATCCATTCCTTCAATCTTCGAGCAGGCCAGAGGCCCGCGGTCCCAGGGGGCCTTGGTCTCCCTGCATGGGATTGCTCAGTGGGCTGGCAACGACTAACCACATGACCTCCAGCAGGAAGGTCACGGCTGCTTGGTGTTGTGCGTTCCTGGCGGTGCCACCTGCGAGACGAAGCGGACCACGGAAAGCACGATGCTGGGCACGGCCCACCACGAGGACGGTGGACCAGTGCTCTTGCCCGCCATATGGACTGCGGGGGCTGAACGACGCGGGGTAACCAACCAGAATCCGACCGCGGCACTGATGCCTAGCCACCACCAGGGGGACACCTTCTTGATCCCCTCATGCACAGGGTGCAGCGCTGTACGAATCGAGGCGAGGCTGCGCGCACGCATTGCCGCGAGCCGTACGTCGTCTGATGTGCTCATGATCTTTTCATTTCTGCTGTCGTGATTCTAGGGCGGACAGATCGCTGCGCCCTGCCAACCACCAATTCAGCTTAAGTAGCAGCAAAGGCACTACAGCCGCCAGGAGATACACGCCCATGGTCACCAAGCTGGGTCCCGGATGCCCAATGCATTGGCCCAACCAAATGGCGGTCTCACGTACCAACAGGACGTAACCGACTACACAGGCAAGCACGGCAGCAATGCTGATTACGATGTTGAATAAGGCCGCCCGCAGGCCCTTCATGAGGCGGAAGCGGGCTTCATCAATCAGCAGGCCGGCATGGTGCCCAGTCTTCACCACCAGGTCCGCAGCGCATTGACCCAGCAGGTCAAGCTGGTCTGGGCCGCGCTGTTCGCCGGAAGCCGCTGGTGGTGGGACAGGACTTGGGGTCATGAATCAGCGGCGCGCGATCAGAAAGGCCACGGCTGCCCCAATGCCGGCGGCGATGATGGCTGAACGCAGCGGATAGGCTTCGATGGTGGACGAGACGCCATCGACGGCGGCCTGGCCGCCCTGCATGGCCTGCTTGGTCATGCCACTGAGCTTTTCGCCCGCCAGGCTGCGGGTGAGTCCGACAACTTCCTGGATATCGGTCTTGATCTTGTACAGCTTCTCGCCGAGCTGGTCGACGGCGGCATGCGATTGGGGGGTGGTGTGGGTGGTTTCCATGGTATTTCCTTGAGGTCCGTGAACGGACGGTGATGGCAGAGGGAGAAAGAGAAAGATAACTGCGCCTTACGCCCGTTTGACCAGCCCAGCGATCAGGGTGATGGCGAACAGCACGACGAAGATGAAGAAGAGCAGCTTGGCGATAGCCACCGCACCGCTGGCAATGCCGCCAAAGCCAAAGATGGCAGCGATGATGGCGACCACGAAGAAGGTTAGGGACCAACTGAGCATGGGATGTACTTTCGTGTGTGAGTGCGCCGGCGATCGCTGGCGGAGGGTGTGGCCCCTGGCAATCACCTTGCGCAATCCGTGCCAACGAGACGGCAGATGTTTGGCAGTTTTGGCCTGATCATCAGCGCACTTTGCACGAACCCCACCTGAGACGTGGTGCAGCCCGCAGTGTCGCTCAGCCGCTGGCCCCAGGACCGACACTGAGGCTCAGCACCAGCATGCCCCCCGTGCAGGCGATGGTCAGGCCACCGCCCGTGGCCACCAGGATGGCGTTGGCCACCGCCAGTCCGGTAAGCCGGCCGTTGGCAGTCCGCGCCCCCAGCTGCGCGGCGCGAGCCGCCTGCGCCGGATCTGCCGTGGCGCCATGGGCGGTCACCTCAATCACCTGGCAAAAGTCAACCAAACTGGCGCTGACCACCACCTGACCCAGGGCCGAACTCGCGACGGCATACTCCAGCACGGGCTGCAGGCAGCGCTCCAACTGCTCAACCTCAAGATCGATGACGAGGTCGCCCTGGACCCGGATGGCCGGCAGCCCGAGTTGC
>JBBQTJ010000133.1:0-8723 GCA_038213315.1 Planctomycetota bacterium | reverse complement strand
AGGCCGATGCGCTGCAAGTGCAGGCGACGGGCATTGAGGAAGCGGTTGCCTGACCCAGCGCTTGAGCCCAGCAGCAGCCCGCCTTCAAGCATGCCATCCATGGTCTCATCCACGGCCATCCAGTCTTCGTCCAGTCGGCTCGAGACCGCTGCCGCCGGCGTGGTCACGGAGTTGGACTCGACCATGACATGCAGCCGGCCATCCCGGCCGCGCAGGGCCAGACGGGCCTGATAGGTGTTCTGCGGCGCCGCGGCCAGGTAGTAGTTGCCACCCAACAAGTCGACTTCGCGCTGTTCCTCGCCGTGGGGCGCGCGCAGCACCAGGACGGGCGTGTGCCCATCGCCGCAGGCGGCGCGGGCACGTTCGTAGGCGCCCCCGGCCAATTCCCAATAGGCGAACACATGGTGCGGATCCTGGACCAGCAGGACCAGCCGATCAGTGCCATAGCTGTCAGGTATCGGCAAGCCGGGATCGGCGCCCTGGTGCTCGGCCCGGGGTGCGGGTGGCGCGCTGACGATGCTGCTGGCACCCAAAGCCTGGGCCCCGTGGTCAAGCGGGTTGCCTGGCTGGGGTATGCCCACCAATTCACTGAGCAGTCGCCCCCGGGCCATGGTGCCATAGCTGGGGATACCGGCAGAGGCGGCCAGGGCGCGCAGCTCGGCGATGCTCAGCTCGGTGAGTTGGTCCATCGTGGTCATGGTGCAGTCCTTTCGACGAACAGCCGGATATAGTCCTTAAGCAGCAGATGGCGTTTGGCATTGATGTCGATCCGGTCAAGGAGCCAGAGGATCGGGTCCAGGTCCTGGCCGCCCTCCTGCGCCCAGGTGATGACATCAAGGTTCTCGCCACCGTTGGCCAGGATGGTGGCCACCGCTTCCAAGACGGAATGGTTAACATGGTAGTCAACCGTTCGTCGGGCCAGCAGCCCGAAGTCGTCGGTGGCGAAGGCGCCCCAGCGGCGCCAGCCGTACAAGTGCTCCATCAACTTGGCGCGGACAAAACCCTTCCAGTAGCGGTCTACCCAGTCATCGACCGCCAGGTCGCCCAGATCCCGGCCCATCCGCTCGCTCTCGATCCACTTGTGCCGGTCCATGGCGCAAAGCGCATGGGCGATCAGGCTGTACACCACCAAGCCTTCGGCAGTGGCCTGGTCGTTGGGCAGCCGGCCTTCCGGCAGCTCGGTAGTGACAAGGGCGGAGGCCATGATGGTCAGCGCGCGAGCGGCTCGACCTTCTGGTTCTTGGCGATGATGACCATGCCCGTGGGGGTCACGTGAAAGCGTTTGGCGTCGTCATCGCGATTATAGCCGATGACGTCATTGGGCGGGATGCGGACGTGCTTGTCGATGATGGCATGGCGCACCCGTGCCCCGCGACCGATCTCCACATCCTCAATCAGGACGGAGTTGTGCACCTCGGCGTAGCTGTTGATGCGGCAGCGGCGGCCGATGATCGAGTCGATCACCGTGGCGCCCGAGACGATCGAGCCTTCATTCACGATCGATTGGATGGCCTGACCGACGCGGCCTTCGGCGTTGTGCACGAACTTGGCGGGCGGGAAGTGGCAGGGCTCGCTGCGGATCGGCCACTGCATATTGTAGAGGTCGAGCTGCGGCAGCACCGCACGCAGGTCCATGCAGGTCTCGTAGTAGCTTTCCAGCGTGCCCACGTCACGCCAATAGGCGTCGTTGTCAGAATTGGCGCTGCCGGGGATGCGGTTCAGCGTGTAGTCATAGGCGTAGAGCTTTTTGCCCTCGGCCAGCAGCTTGGGCAGCACGTTCTTGCCGAAATCATGGCTGGACGTCTGGTTGGCGGCATCGGCGGTCAAGCTTTCCTCCAGCACGCCGCGCTCGAAGAGGTAGTTGCCCATCGACGCCAGCACTAGGTCGGGACGGCCGGGGATGGTGGGCGGATTGGATTTGGGCTTCTCTATGAAAGAGGTGATGCGCCAATCCTTGTCCACCTGGATGACGCCGAATTGATCTGCCTCGGACACCGGCACCGGGATCGCCGCGGTGGTCACGTCAGCGCCGAGGCTGCGGTGGAAGGTGATGAACTGTTCGACGTTCATTTTGTAAATGTGATCGCCGCCGAAGATCGCCACCAATTCGGGCGCCTGGTCACGGAGGATGTTGAAGTTCTGGTAGATGGCGTCGGCGGTGCCCCGGTACCAGTGTTCGCCAGTGCGCTGTTGGGCCGGTACCGGGATGATGAAGTGGCCCGGCAGGACGTTGCCCAGGTTCCAGGTCGACTGCAGATGTTCAGAGAGGCTTTGGCTCTTGAACTGGGTCAGCACGTAAATGCCGTAAATGCCGCTGTTCACCAGATTCGACAGCACGAAGTCGATGATGCGGTATTTACCGCCGAAGGGCACCGATGGCTTGGACCGGTCCAGGGTGAGGGGTTCGAGGCGGGTGCCTTTGCCGCCGGCCATGACGAAGGCGAGAGTCTTGCTGCGCATAGGATTCAGGGGGGTTGTTGCCTCATCGTAGGCAGGGGAGGCTGTGCTGCCAAGGGGCAAAGACGGACCCTGAGGTCCGATGATGGCCCGCGCTTGCGTCTGCCGGCCTGGCTCCAAGGCTCGCCATCATGGCGACGGCAGTGGCATCGGTCGAACTGCTGTACGTCACCTGCCCAGATGAAGACACCGCTGCCCGCATTGGCCGTCTGGTGGTTGAAGAGGGTCTGGCCGCCTGCGTGAACCTGTTGCCGGGGATGCGCTCGATCTACCGCTGGCAGGGGCGGATCGAGGAGGCCCGCGAGACCGTGCTGGTGGCGAAGACTAGCGCGCCACTGGTCCCAGCGGCGACGGCCCGGATCGTGGCCCTGCATCCCTATGCGGTGCCTTGCGTCCTGCGTCTGCCGGTCGCCGGTGGATACCCGCCGTATCTGGACTGGCTGACCGGTGCGGTGAACGCCACCCCGTCAGGTTGACGGTCCCCTATGTCTGCACCTCGCCGGCTGCTCGGACGGCTCAGCACCAAGTTCGTCAAGTTCTTGAAGCCGGCGGTCGTCCCGTCGGCCTCGCCGTGGCTGACCGAACTGGTGGTCGACGATGCTGACGACTATATCGCCGCCCTGGTGGCGGATCTGGAGGCGGCTGCCACCAGTATTGATCTGGAGGTCTACATCCTTGCTGATGACCCCGTCGGGCAACGGGTGCTGGCGGTGCTGGCGGCGGCAGCGGCCCGCGGTCTGGTGGTACGTTTGATGGTCGATGGGGTCGGCAGTGCAACGTGGGTGGCGACCCGGGCGCGCGCCCTCACCGAGCAGGGGGTGGAGGTGGCAGTCTATCACCCCACGCCGTCTGACGTCCTGGCCCTGAACGGTTTCACGGTGCGCTGGATCCTCCGGGCGCTGGGCAGTCTGCGTCACCTCAATCGGCGCAACCACCGGAAGGTGTGCGTGGTGGACGGGCGTCTGGCCTGGGTCGGTTCGATCAATCTTGAATACCGGCACTGCCGCTCGGTCTGCGGCAAAGACGCATGGCGAGATGTGGCGGCACGGGTTGAGGGCGACGGGGTGGCGATGCTGGTTCAGGCCTTCGCCCTGTCGTGGCGCCATGCCTGGCGCGTGGGTCCACGCGGCCTGCGTCCGGCCTTGGCCTGGCGGGACGAGCATGTTCGCCATGACGTGGGGGCCCCGGTGCGCCTCAATCATGGTCTGCGCATGCGCCGTCGCCTGTTCCGCGATCTGCTGCGCCGCATCCGCACGGCGGAACGACGGGTCTGGCTGGCCAACGCCTACTTCGTGCCCCATCCCGCCCTGCTGGCGGCGCTGATCGAGGCTGCCCAGGCTGGACGCGAGGTCCGTCTGCTGCTGACCGCCCGCAGCGATGTGTGGTTCATGCCGGCGGTGGCAGATGCATTTTTGCCCATGCTGGTGCGTGCCGGGGTGCAGGTATCGCTGTACCATGCCAGCGTCCTGCATGCGAAGACGGTGATGATCGACGACTGGGCCACCGTCGGGTCGACTAATCTCAACAGCCGCAGCCTGCGCCATGACCTGGAAGCAGATGTGGTGCTGACCAGGCGGGAGTCCATCGCCGCGCTTGAGGATGTCTGGGCCAGGGACCTGGCGTGCAGCACGGCGGTGTCGCCGGACCATGCCGAGCCGCGCTGGCTGCGCTGGCTGGTCGGCCGGACTTTTTTGCTGATGCGCCGGTGGTTGTGATGTCCGTCCTGCGCGTCCTGTCCTACAATCTGCACAAGGGCTTCACGCCCGGGAACCGGCGCTTCGTACTGGCGCAGATGCGCGCGGCCATCCGCGCCCAGCAGCCCGATCTGGTGCTGCTGCAGGAAGTGCAGGATCAGCATGCGGGCCATGCGGTGCGCCATGCCGAGTGGCCGGCGGAAGGGCAGTTCGCCTATCTGGCCGAGCAGCTCTGGCCGCATCGGGCCTATGGCCGCAACGCGGTGTACGCGGACGGTCACCACGGCAACGCCGTGCTCAGCCGCTTTCCGATCCTCGCGGTCGAGAACCTGGATCTGAGCACCAATCGCTTCGAGTCGCGCGGTTTGCTCCATGCCCAGGTCGCGGTGCCCGGCCTGGCGACGCCGTTGCACGTGCTCTGCTGCCATCTGAATCTGCTGCACCGCGGCCGTCTAGCCCAGGTCGAGGTGATCGCGCGACGTCTGGCCGCCGCGGTGCCGGTGGACCAGGCCCTGGTGCTGGCGGGGGACTTCAATGACTGGTCCGCGCGGCTGAGCCATCGCCTGGAAGCAGTTTTGGCGCTGACCGATGCCCATCGCCGCGTGCACGGGCGCCTGGCGCGCACCTTTCCGGCGCGCATGCCGCTGTTCCCCTTGGATCGTATCTATGTGCGCGGGCTGCACCCCACTGCGTCGGCGGTCTTGCGCGGACCGCCCTGGTCGACGCTCAGCGATCACCTGGCTTTGCAGGTGGAATGCTCGGCGACGGCGCCGCCTTAGCGACGCTGACGGATCTGCAGCTCAGGGTCCTTCATCGTCACCACGCTATGGGCGGCCACCGATTGGGTCAGCCAGACGTTGCCGCCGATCACGCTGTGATGGCCGATGCGGGTGGTGCCGCCCAGGATGGTGGCGCCGGGATAGACGGTGACGTGATCCTCCAGATCGGGGTGCCGCTTGTTGGCATTGCCCCGGGGCAGTTCGCCCTGGTCGTCGCGGGCCAGAGGATTCCAAGCCCCCAGGGTCACGCCGTGGTACAACACGCAGTTCCGGCCGATGGTGCAGGTCTCGCCGATCACCACCCCAGTGCCGTGGTCGATGAAGAAGGATTCGCCGATCGCGGCGCCCGGGTGGATATCGATGCCGGTACGGCTGTGCGCCACCTCGGTCATCATGCGCGGCAGGATAGGGACGTTGAGGCGATACAGGCGGTGGGCGAAACGCTGCACCGCGATGGCCTCGATGCAGGGATAGCTGAGGACGATGGTCTCGCGGTCGCCGGCGGCGGGGTCGTTCTGGAAAGCGGCCTCGACGTCGCTGCTGACCAGGGCGCGGACCTCGACCAGGGCGGACAAGGCTGCGGTGACGATGGCGCGCACCGCTTGGTCGTGATCGGCTGGTAGTCCCCCGCCGCTGCGTCGCACCGCGACCTGCAGTGACCGGCCGACGGCGTCCACCAGGCTGGCCTGCAACTCGGCAAGGTGGGCCAGCAGATAGGCGTCCAGATCGTTGCTGGTGACCGCATCATCGGAAAAATAGCCCGGAAACAGCACTTCCATCAGCAGATGGCTGATGCGCGCGGCGTGGCCGCGATCGGGCAGGGGATGTTGGCGATGGTCGTTCACCGCCGGGCCGCCCTGGTAGGCAGCCTGCAACCCGGCGACCAGTCGATCAAGGTGTTCAGCGCTCATGGCAGTTCAACGTCGGTCCCGGTGGAGGTGCGTGCAGCGGCGCTGGCGCTGGGGGCGGCCGCGCCATTCAAGGTCCAGGCGAGGGGCAAGGGCGGTGCGGTGCCGCCGGCCTTGGCGACGGCTGCCGCCTGCGCCCGCGCCGCGGTCAGCGGCTGCATGGCCTGGCGCTCGGCTTCGGGCAGCTTGGCAATCAAAACCAAGGACTTGTCGAACAACTGCTGCGCCTCGCCATAGCGGCCGTTGACGTAGTGGATGCAGCCGACGGTGTCAGCAACCATCGCATCGGGCTCGCCATCTTTCAGCCGCCTGGTCAGGCGCTCAAGCATCAAGGCGGCGACTTGCAGGTCGGTGTCATTGGGATGCGGCGTACCGGCAACGGCGGTGTAGGCGATGAGGTTGTCGAGCAGCTGATCCCGGCCGGGGCTGCCCGTGCCGACATCGATGAAGGCACGAAAGCGGGCGCGGTAGCGGTAGGCTTCCTGGTCGTCGATGTCCAGGGGCTCTCGCAGCAGGCCCTGGGCGTCACGGCGGGCGATCGAGGCCAGCAGCAGGCCGGCGGCCCGTTGGCGCGCGAGAGGATCGGCGCGGTTCAGCCACGCCGTGAGCAGTCCCAGGCCTTCGCCGCGGTCGGCGGCCAGCACCGCTTTATGCAGCTCGTCATCCTGCTGGTACCAGTCATTGAGCGCCTTAACCGGGTCGCCCAGGGGAACGAGCGCGCCGGGCCGGGCCGGATCGAAATAGGTCCCGATCACATACGACAGCACCAGGGCGAGGATCAGCAGCAGCAGACTGTAGCGCATCAGGCCCCCAGCCAGCCGAGGCGGTGCAGGGCGACGAGGGCGAGCAGCAGGACCGAACCAAGAAGAAAAAGTCGCATATGAGCCACAAGCCGATGGTGATGCGCCGCCAGGCCCGGCTCGGCCGCATGGCGGAAAAGGAAGGCGCACCGGGCCGCAATCGAGCGGTGGCGCCAGCTGGGTGCATCCTCCGCCTGACCGGAAGCCTGCGCAACCCTTTTGAGGGCTTGGATCATGGCGGTGGGACCGGCCAGGTCGGCGCCGTGTAGATCGGCTTGGCGCTCGCAGGCGCGGCTGAGTACGCCGAAACACCCGCGCATGAGTACCAGCCAAGTGACGATCAGTATCAGACCTCGGACCAGGGCAGGGTCCAGGTGGGCCGAACCAGGGACCAGGGCGACCAGGGCGCGCAGCCACGGTTCGACCACCCAGGCGCTTAGGCCGGCACCGACCACGAAGACGACGTACAGCCACAGGTGGCGATACCGCGAGTGGCCCAATTCATGGCCCAGGACAGCAAGGCGTTCGTCGGCCGAAAAGTCGCGCAGCAGCGGACCAGTGAAGACCACATACTTCAGACCCGGAACCACGCCAAGAATCGCCGCATTGTAGTCCTCGCCGCCCCCCGGCAGCACCATCAGGCGGGCGCCGCGCACGCCACCGGTGGCGCACGCCGCGGTAAGGGCCGCGCTTTCAGGTCCGTTGGGCAGGGGCTGCGCCCGCCACAGCCGGATCAGGGCCCAGGGCATCAGTGCCACCATCCCGACGGCGACCAGCAGCGAACCGATGCCATTAGCGACGACGCCCAGATGGCCCATGAGAAAGGCTTCGATCGGGGTGTGTCGCGCTACCCAGGTGCAGGCATCCAGGAAGGGCAGGATCAGCAGGATCGGCAGGACCGAGAAGCGCGCCTGATGGCTCATGCGCGTCCAGCGTCGGCGCAGGCTGCCGCCATACAGCCCGGTGAGGGTCCACCAATGGATGCCGGTCAGCAGCAGCCACGGCAGCAGGGCCAGGGTGAAGGCCCGCTGATCCTGCGCCCAGCCCAACCCGTAGGTCAGCCACGCGGCGCCCACCAAACTCACCGCGTGCCCGAAGCCATCCCACCACGCCAGCCGTCGCATTGGCCAAGACGGCAGCCAGCGCCGCACCGCCATCTCGGCCACGGCAAACCACCCCAGGGCCAGGGCGGCCAGGGCCAGCCATTGGACCAGCGCCGCCGTCGCCACCCCACGCACGCCCACGCCGGTTTCGGCAATGGCCAGGGCGAACATCAAAGTCAGCAGACCAACCATAGGCCGGGCAGTCTAGAAGGCTGGGCACGGTGTCGACCGTTGGCACCCTGGACGGGAGGCCATTGTGCGCCGATCGATTGCGCGTCACCATGATGGCATGGACACGCTGGTCGGTCGTGAGGTTCCGGTTCCTGCGGTGGGCAGCCCTGGCGCGGGTGAAATTGCCGCCCTGGCGCTCCGCGCGGCCGTGCTTGGGCATCAACAGGAGGTTCCTGCCAGCCTTGTTCCAGGGTTGTCCCGGTGGATCGACGAGCTCCAAGGTCTGGCCAAGGGCGATCCGCTCGGGCTGGATCCGGCCGGCCTTCCCGAGGCCTGGCGCGAGGCGTTGGCTTGGTCGGGGATGCCCTTGGCACCCCGCGGTGCCCTGGTCTGGGGCCGTGACCTGCGCGAGCAGCAGGACGTAGAGCTGCCTCGGCTGGACGCTGACGTCCTGTTGTTACCAAGGCTTTCCCGCTTTGCCTGCCTCACCAGCCTTGATCTCAAGCCAGTGCGCTTGCTGGTGGCGCAGCGTTGTGGCGTGCGCTTGCAGTCGGGGGTCGGCCTACATTTATTTTTGTGGGCCAATCAGGCGGTGATGTGCAGTCGCCTCGAAACTCTGACCGGTGGCTTCCTGCATGGCACCGCCGTTGGCCAGCGCCATGGCCTGTCAGTCGATCCAGGTGGGGTCCAGCATCTGCTATGGTGATGAACGGACACGACCCGCTGGGCGAACTCAAAAAAGATCTGCGTCGTGAACTGCGCCAGCGCACCTTGGGCGCTGATCCGGTGCGCAAAGTGGCGGAATCCGTAG
>JBBQTJ010000132.1:0-8729 GCA_038213315.1 Planctomycetota bacterium | reverse complement strand
TCACCCCGGCTGCGCCACCATCAGTCTCACGCCCTGACCCTGGGCCGCAGTTGCGGTCCAGGGTCCGGCGTTTGCGGGCACCAGGAAGGTGCGCATGGGCTGCAAGGGCACGCCGCCCGCTGCGGTGGCCAGGGTGCCGTGGCCTTCCAGGCAGATGACGATGCTGCACTGGCCATTGCCGCCGCCGGCGGTGTGGCGGGCGCGGCGTTCCTCGACGGTGAAGTAGCGGCAGGCGACCAGGTGACGCACGCTGCCGCCGCGCGGGTGTTCATGCTCGGCGCCGGCGGTGGCGCCGCCGCCACTGGCGTTGAAGTCGATGGTCTCAAGGGATTCGCGCACGTGCAGGGGGCGGGGCTTGCCGTCCAGGCCAACCCGACCCCAGTCGTCGACGCGGAAGGTCACATCGCAGGTCTGCTGCACCTCATAAAGCAGGCAGCCCTTGCCCAGGGCGTGCACGGTGCGTGCGGCCAAAAAGAAGAAGTCGCCGTCAGCGCAGACCTGCCGGTTGAGGGTGCCCGCCACCGCGCCGGCGGCCAGGGCCGCTTCGAAACTGGCGCGGGTGGTGCCGGGCTTGGTGCCGACGTGCAGCTCGCCGCCATCGCCGAGCATGAGCCAGCACTCGGTCTTGCCGCGGGTGCCCACGCCCAGGGTCACGGCCAAGTCGTCGTCTGGGTGGACCTGTACCGAGAGCCGGTCATTGGCGTCAATCAGTTTGACCAGCAGGGGGAACTCGCCGCCGGCAAAGCCATCACCCACCAGGGCCGCACCGTACTGGGCGGTCAGCTCGCGCAGCGTCTTGCCGCGTAGGGGGCCGTCGGCCACCACGCTCATGCCGCGGGGATGGTCAGCCAGGTCCCAGCTTTCGCCAATCGGCCCCGGGGGCAGATCGGCGCGCCACGCGCCCATGCGCCGGCCGCCCCACACCAGGGTCTGGTAGACGGGAACAAACGAGAGGGGCAGGGCGAGGGCGGTCATGGTAACGTCGACGGTCGATGGTCGACGGTCAGCGGTCAAGAGGCAGCCGGTGGCGGCGCGTCCTTGGGCTGGAGCGCCTTCTTGTGCCGATTCTCACGGAGGGCCCGCACCTTGAGCTGCACGGCGTCAATGCTGGCCCGTTCGCGGCGGCCGACCCACCAGAAGAAGACCACGGTGCCGACGACGCCCGCGCCGAAGACCACGCCCAGCCAGCTGAAACCCACCCGGCGCAGGGGCGACACCTCCTTGAGGGCGGTGCCGACCACCATCAGGGTGTAGACCCGGTCGCTGCTGCGCTGCACGTCATTGGCGAGGTCCTTGGCCCGGTCGACCTGCACGGGGATGGCCCGCCATTTGAGGAAACGGCCAGTGATGGCGATATTGGTCCCGACGGTCGGCAGAGGGGCGTCCCCGGGCAGCGCGGCCTCGAACAGACGGATGACGCGCATGTTCTCGGTCTTTGGTTTCCCATTCACCGTCTGGGTGAGGGGGCCGAAATCCCGGCTCCAGAACAGCACGCGTACCACCCGTTGGATGCCGAAGGGCTTGTCGATGGCAGCATCTTCGTCGAGCCAGGCGCGGTAGACAAAGCCGGTGACCGTCACGCGCTTGCCGCGGAATTCGTCGGGCCGCTGATGGATGTCGTTGGCGAGCGCATTGCCGTTGAGCGGCGCCTCGGGCTGGTTGCCGAGGTCGAAGCGAGCCTGGCCCAGGGCATAGTAATAGGGCCGGGTTTCAAGCACCGTGCGTTCGTCGTCGATATCGGTGAAAATGCCGTCAGGCATGGCCCAGGGGCCATTCTGGACGTACGGATTTTCGAGGATGCCGCCCTCCTGGATCTCGGCGGCGGCGCGCACCGCGAGCAAGGGCAGGGTCACCGCCCCGCTGGCGCTGGGCAATTGGGTCAGGCCCAGGTAGCGGCCGACCAGCACGCTCTTCTGGCCCACCACCAGGCCGGGGGTGCCGGGGATGGCCACGGCGGCGGCATACTGGCCCTCGCCCAGGGCGAGGACGGCGGTGCTCCAGCCGGTGCCGTCCTCGGCCGTACGGATGTCGTCGATGGTGCCATTGACCAGGCAGGGGATGCCGGCCTGGGCCTCGTCTAGGACCAGGTCGCGGAGGTCGAGCCGCTGCGGCACCGGTGGCAGCTCGCGATCCTGCTGCAGCAGGTACTCGGCCCAGGCCAGGGTGGACAGATCCAGGGCTTCGCTGCGGCGCACCGAGCGGCGGTTGAGCAGGTCGAGGCTGACGTCGGGCACCATGGCCGCCACCGAGGCGGCGCTGGGTAGTTCGGCGGCGCGGGGCAGATCAGGGGTGGCCATCGCCGCCAGGGTCAGGGGCGGATCCACCGGCGCCTTGGCGGCGTCGCCCAAGCCGCGCGAATACGAAGTAAACCATTCCACGCACATCACCACCGCCACCACTGCGATCGGCAGCATGATCAACGAGCGCCATTCGCGGCCATTGCGCAGCGCTGGGCGCGGCTGGGCCAGGGCACGGTGATCAAGGGAGAAACCCTGGTCGGGCGGTTTGCTGCGGAAGTCCATGGGCTGGTCCTGGGTCAGGCTAACGAGAGAGCGGCGGACAGTTCACTTGAGTTTCGAGGGCGCGAGTGTCGAGTTGCGGAGGGACGGCAGGGGACTGCTGCAACTCGTAACGAAAAATCCCGAAGGCTGTTCCCTCGAAACTTGAAACTTGAAACTCAAGCCTACCACGTGAAGCCGTTGAGCCGTCCGTCGCCGGCGAGCCACACCTGACCGTCGGGGGCGATGGCGCCGCCGCGGATGGAGTCCAGGCCCAGGTCCTTCATCGGCTTGACCAGGATGGTCACCGCGCTGGAGCCGCGGTAGTCGATGACCTGCAGATCCTGGCGCGAGCCGTCCAGCACGTAAAGCAGGCCGGCGCGGTCGACGCCCAGGGCGACGGGATTGCGGAACTGGCCGGGTGCGCCGCCCTTGCCGCCGGTGGTGCCGGCATGGACGAGGGTGCGCGCGGCGGCATCCAGGCGGAACTTCTTCACTTCAATACGATCGGCATCGACCACGTAGATGGACTCGGGGCCCGCTGCCACCAGGGTCGGCTCGATCAGGTCAGCGGTGGTGCGTCCGGTCCCGGTCACGGCGGCCAGCAGAGTGCCATCGGGATTGAAGACGCTCAGGCGGTGGGACTCGGCATCCACGGCCCAGGTGCGGCCGGCTTCGTCCATGGCCAGGCTGGTGATGGACTCGAACTGCCCCGGGTTGCTGCCGGGCTGGCCGAAGACCAGGAACTTACCCGTGCCGGGCAGTTCATAGCGGCGAATCACCTTTTGCTTGGGGTCGCTGATCACCATTGCGGTGCCGTCAGGAGCCAAGGCGATGGCCGACGCGGCGCTGAACATGCCGCCAGCGCTGACCGGCAGCTCAAGGCGTGCGGTGCGCCAGCCGGCGGCATCGCACAGGGTCAGGCCCTGGTCTGCGTCCCAGGCCAGCACGCGTCCTTGGCCATCCGCCTTCCAGCTGGTGCCGGCCCGCAGGTTGGCGCCACGCACGCCGTAGAGACGGCCGTCGGGGGAGTAACGGGCGATCAGGCCGGATTCCCCGAACAGCACCAAGGTGTCACCATCGGGTTCGACGTGCAGCGTGCTGGCCCGGCCCGGCTCGACGCCCAGTTTGCCCGCGGCCAGGGCTGGCAGCGCCTCGCCCGGGTGGCCTTTGGCATCAAAGACGATGACTTGGCCGTCTTGCAGCAGCACCAGAACGCCACGCGGATGGGGCGCGACATCGACCGGCTGGTTGGCGGGCTCGCCGGGGACGTCGTAGCTGGACAGCCGGGTCATCCAGCGATCGAAGCGATGAACTTGGCGCGTCTGGGCGTCGAGGGCCAGCAGGGTCCCAGCCGGGGCGCTGGCCACCTTGATCAAGCGCTGGAAATCACCCGCTTCCTTGCCGGGCCGGCCGAGGCGTGCGCGGAAGGCCCCGCTGCGCTCATGGACCAGCAGACCGCCGCTCTCCTGGTCTGCCACCACCACGGTGCCATCCGGCAGGACGGTCATGCCGGTGGGTCGGGCGAAGCCGCCGATGGTCGCCCGCAGCGCATGGTCGGGCCCCAGCACCAGCACCGCCCGGCGGTTGGCGTCCAGAACCAGCAACTCATCGCCGCGCGTGGCCAGGGCGATGGGTTCGCGCACCTCGCTGCTGGGCAGGGACGAGGCCAGTTCCCAGGCGGGCGAGATGATCCACAGCTTGCCGTCCGCCTGCCCGGCGCCCATCCACGTCCCATTGGCGAGCCTGGTCAGGCACGCGAGCTCATGCTCGCGACCAGTGCCGCGGCTGGTCAAAGGCTTCAAGGTACGCTTACGTGGATCGTCCAAGGCCACGCTGCTGAGCGGATAGCGTGCTTCGCTGCGCTGGCCCCATTGGTCGGTGGCGATCAGCACCAGGGTGGTGTCACCCGGCAGGCCCGCGGCGAGCCACTGGACTTGCGGCAGGCGCGTATGGTCGGTGGCCAGGAGGCCCGACCGTCCCACCGGGCCGTCCAGACGCCAGCGGTACGCCACGGCATCGCCATCCGCATCGCTGCCGGCGATCTGCGCCAGGGTCGAGGTGCCGGCGGTCTGGCGCAGGTTCGCCGCGGTGGCCAGCAAGGGGGCGGCATTGGGCGCGGCCTCGGCGGGCAAGGGCACCGCATCGGCGCCAACGGTCAGGGCCGCGCCGGTGGCGCTCCAGCGCAGCAGGGCCTGCCAGCGTCCTTGCTCATGGGTGGTCAGCTGGGCCTTGGCCACCAGGGTCCGGCGTTCAGCGATGATCTCTTTGGTCAGCGGATGCCGTTGCACGGCGCCGGCACCGTACAGGGCGACCATGCTGCCCGGCGTCAGCTGGGCGGCCGGGCCGAACTCCAGCACCACTGCGGAGCCGTCGATGGCGATCACCTGGCCCATCGGCAGGTCGGCGGCAGGCAGGGCGGCAGCAAGGCTCAGGGCGGCGAGGGACAGGCGGACATTCATGGCGTTGAGGGCGGTTGCACCGCCACCTTGGAGATGCGCCAGTGGCCGTGGTCGCGGACCAGGTCAGCCAGGCAGGTGAGGGTGCGTTGCGGAAAAGTCGCCAGGGCGTGATCGATGGACAGACGGGCCGTGGCGCGCTCGCCGTCCCGGGCGAAGTCGTCGAGGCGCGAGACGAAGACCAGGCCGCTGTCGTTTGAGAGCTCGCCCAAAGACTGGGCATAGTCCGGGTCGGCCACCGCCGCCGCGATTGCCGCCGCCGAGCCGCTGCGCACTGCGGCATCCAGGCCGATCAGCAGCAGTTCGACCTCGGCGCGGGCGCGACGATCATCCAGGCGCCGCGTGAACTGGTCGCGCTCGGGCCGGGTGGGATGGGCGGTCAGGAAGGTGGCCACCGCCCGTTCGACCGTGGGCAGGGGCTGCGTGAGATCACCCAGGGCGGCCAGCACGGCCCGGCTGTCGGCGGTGGTGCGGGCCTCGGCTTCGGCTTCTGCCTCGACTTTGCGACGCTTGGCGTCGTCATCGGTCAGTCGGGCGCTGGCCAGCAGGCCTTCGGCGACCGCCAGCTGTGGGCTGCCCGGGGCGTGTGCGCGCAACTCGGTGAGCAGCCGTTCGGCCTCGGCCCGGCGGGTCGGATCCTTGGCCATCACCGCCAGCTCGTCGCTGAGGGTGGCCGTGCGGGTGCGGGCCGCCGCCACCGCTGCCAGCCCCGTGCTGGCCTGCGCATTCACCGGATCGAGCTGTTTGGCGGCGGTATAGGCCATTTGGGCGGCGTCGTGATCCTTGCGCCGCATTGCCGCGTCGCCCTGGGTCAACTGCTCTTGCACGGCGCGGGCAAGATCGACGGCCTTCTGATTGGCCAGGTGGGCGCGGCGCACGGCGGCCGCGACGGCCACGTCGCCGGTGGCGGACGCGGCGAGCCGGTCCAGGACCTCGACCGCCCGGGCGGTCTGGCCTTCGCTCAGCAGGGCCTCGGCTTCGGCCAGGGTGCGCTCGCGTTGGCGGCGGACGCCTTCCCGCTCGGCCAGGGTGGACTCGACCGCCTTTAGACGCGGCTGGTCGCCGACCAGGGATGCGGCGGCGGCAGCAGCGGAGCCGGCGGCCTCAAGGTCATTCCGGGCCAGGGCCACCTCGGCTTGGGCGACCAGTTCCATGCCCTGTGCCTGGTCCACGTGGGATGAGGCGGTCTGCCACCCCAGGTCATCGGGATGGGCGCGCAGCTGGGCCTGAGAGATGCGGCGAGCCTCGGTGAGTTGGCCGGCGGCCAGCAAGGTGTCGATGTCGGCAGGCCGGGGGCCGGCCGGTAGCGTGGCCACCGCTGGCGGGGTCAACGTGGTCGGTGCGGCGACGATTGGCGGACTACGGCTGAACCACCACACGCCCAGACCCACGACTGCCAGCAGCGCCACGATGACACCGCCCAGCCAGGCGCGTTTGCGACGCTCGACGGCGAATTCACCGCTGCGGATCACCGTCGCGCCGCTGCGCAGGGACGCGGGATCGCGATAGGCGGTGATCGGGCGAGCCCCGGCGGCCAGGCGCTCCAGGTCGGCCAGCAGATCGTTGGCATCCCGGTAGCGGTGGTCCGGGTCCTTCTGCAGGCACTTCAGCACCACCGCCTGGAAATCCTCGCTGATGCGCGGATCGATCTCCTTCGGCGGCCGGGGCGCGACGTGGATGTGCTGGTAGATGATCGAGGTCGCGTCTTCGCCAGTGAAGGGCAGGGCGCCGGTAAGCAGTTCGTAGAAGACGATGCCCAGGGCGTACAGGTCGGTGCGCTGGTCGCAGCGCAGGCCCCGGCCCTGTTCGGGGCTGAAGTAGGTCACCGTGCCCATGATCGTGCCGGTCATGGTCAGGGACTGGGCTTCGCTGGCCAGGCGGACCAAACCGAAATCCATCAGCTTCACCTGCCCGCGCTGGGTGATCATCATATTGCCGGGCTTGATATCCCGGTGGATGACCCCGTGCTCGCCGGCGGCAGCCAGGCCGCGCGCGGCCTGGGTCACCACGTCCAGGGCTTCGCGAGTGCTTGGGCGCAGGCCATGCTTGAGGCGATAGCCCAGGTCCGCGCCTTCAACGTACTCCATGGCGAAGTAGTGCAGACCTTCGGGGCTGGTGCCGGCGCCGTAGACCTGCACCACGTGCGGTGAATTGATGCGACCAACGGCTTTGGATTCAAGCGAGAAGCGCTCGCGGAAGCCTTCTTTGGCCGCCAGATGCACGGGCAGGATTTTCACCGCCACGGGTCGGTCGAGGCTGACCTGCACCCCGGCCCAGACCGCCCCCATGCCGCCGCGCCCCAGCAGCCGGTCCAGGCGGAAGTCGCCCAGCACCTGCCCGGCCAGGTCTTCGCCGGGCGGCAAGGTTAGTTTGGTGGCGTCATCATGACCACTGGCGGTGGCAATGGTGGCCGGCAGGTGCCTGGGCGTGGCCATCTGGGTGGGCAGCTCGGCGCGGGAGGCTCGGTCAGGATTCGGGGTGCCGGTGGACATGTCGGGGAGGTGAAAGTCACCACCCCCGCGCCAACGTCAACGGAAGTCGGGGACGGGCGGCTGCTGTGATTGACCGAGGGGGTGCCGGCAGTAGGTTGCCCGCCCTTTCCCGTCGCCCTTGGAGTTCTCATGTCGAAGGCAGGCCAGTCCACCAATCCGTTGCATGCCGATCTGGTGAAGGTGTGCGCCGCCCTCGAAGAGCGCTACGGCCAACGCAAACCACAGAAGTTCACTGATTTCATCGAGGCCCTGGTGGCCCAGATCCTGGAACTGGGGGCCAGCGAGAAATCTTCCCGCGACACCTTGAAGCGCCTGCGCGACGAGTACGTCGACTGGAATGACATGCGCGTCGCCACGGTGCGCGAGATCGAGGACGTGCTGGGCGCCAAATATTACCGCTCGCGCGAGAAGGCCGAAGACCTCAAGCACCTGCTGGGCGACCTCTATACAGCCTTCAAGCGCATGGACATCCATGACCTGTTGAATGCCGAGGGCATCGAAACCCTGCGCGCCCTGCCGGACACCACCAATATCCGCAAGGACATGGTCGAGCGCGCGCTGCTTCAACTCTTGGACGTGAAGTGCTTCCCCTGTGACGAGGACCAGTTCCGCCTGCTCAAGCACCTAGGCGGCGTGCCCAAGCCACTGAATTTCCAGGTCGGCATCAAGAAGGTCGAAGAAGCGCTGGACGTCGAGGAGATCCTGTGCCTGTCCCGCGTGTTGCGCGAACACGTGCATGTCTACCAGTCTGCCGGCGAAGAAGAACCGCAGGACCTCGATTTCAACTGGGATGGCGCCAGCGCCCAGGAGAGCGACGCCAAGCCGCCCAAGAAGCCGGCCGCCAAGGATAGTGCCAAGGATAAGGAAGGCACCCGCGCGACCAGCAAGGAGACGCGTACTGAAAAAGATAAGGAGACGCGCAGCGAGAAGAAGCCGGCCAAGGAAGCGCCCAAAGAAGCGCCTAAGAAGGAGACCGGCAAGGAAGTGAAGAAGGACGCCGGCAAGGACGCTAAAAAAGAGACGGGCAAGGAAACCAAGAAGCGCTAAGTCCCGTCCCTCGTCCCTCGTCACCTGCACCCCCGCGCTCCGCCAATGGCAAAACATTCCCACTGGTCGAACATCAAGCACAAGAAGGCGGCTAACGACGCCAGGCGCGGCAAGGTCATCGCCAAGATGGGTAAGCTCATCACCGTGGCGGTGCAGATGGGCGGGCCGCACCTGGACGAGAATCCCCGCCTGCGTCTGGCGGTTGAGAAGGCTCGGGCCGCGCACATGGCCAA
>JBBQTJ010000131.1:0-8879 GCA_038213315.1 Planctomycetota bacterium | reverse complement strand
GCGCGGCTCGCGAGCGCAGCGTCGGCCTGCTCTGCCTGCCCGAGCTGTGCATCACCGGTTATGGCTGCGAGGACGCCTTCCACGGTCCAGACATCGTGGTGCAGGCCGAACGGGTGCTTCTGGAGCTGCTGCCCGAGACGCGCGGCTTCGTCGTGTGCATCGGCCTGCCGCGCCTGCATCAGCGCGGTTTGTTCAACTGCGTGGCAGTGCTGGCCGATGGACAGGTGCTTGGCGTGGTGGCCAAGCAGCGCCTCGCCGGAGACGGCATCCACTACGAACCGCGCTGGTTCAAGCCGTGGCGCGAAGGCGTGGTCACCGCCACCAGGATAGGCGATGCCGAGGTGCCGTTTGGTGATCTGCTCTTCGACGTGGGTGGCATCAGGTTTGGCTTAGAGATCTGCGAGGATGCCTGGGTCGCCGAGCGTCCGGGCGCGCGTCTCGCGGCCCACGGCGCCGATGTCATCCTCAACCCCTCGGCCAGCCACTTCGCCTTTGGCAAACTGGCGGTGCGACACCGTTTCGTGACCGAGGGCAGCCGCGCCTATGGCTGCGCCTATGTCTACGCCAACCTGCTTGGCAACGAGGCGGGGCGGGCGATCTATGATGGTGGTGCCCTCATAGCTGCCGGCGGTGCGGTGGTCGCCCAGGGCGAGCGCCTAGGCTTCAATGAATGGAGCCTGACCACCGCGACCGTCGACGTCGCAACGGCCCGGCTCGCCCAGGCGCGCACGGCCAGCTTCCGTCCGGCCTTGACCGAACACACCGGTCTGGTGCGGGCCGCGCATGCCTGGCCTGCAGGTGGTGCGATCACCCCGCCAGCGCTGCCCGCCACGAACTGGGAAGCCAGCCCGACCCTCAAAGAGGAGGAGTTCACCCGCGCCGAAGCATTGGCCCTCTTCGATTACCTGCGCAAAAGCTGGTCGCAGGGTTTTGTCGTCAGTCTGAGCGGCGGCTGCGATTCGACCGCGGTGGTCAGCCTCGTCAGCCTGATGGTGCGGCGCGCCATTGCCGACCTCGGCGTGGTCGGCGTGCAGGCACGCCTGGCGCACATCCCGGGACTGAATGTCGCCACCGATGCCGCCGCCCTCACCGCGCGCCTCCTGACCACGGTGTATCAGGGCACGGTCAACAGCAGCCAGGTCACCCGCGAGGCCGCGAGCCAGGTCGCCGCCGCCATCGGGGCCACGCACCGCGAGATCGACGTCGAGGTGTTCGTGCGCAGCTACACCGAAGCGGTGGGCCGGGCGTTGGGGCGAGCACCGACGTGGGAGAAAGACGATCTGGCGTTGCAGAATATCCAAGCCCGGGTGCGTGCCCCTGGCGTGTGGATGATCGCGAACCTGGAGGACAAGTTGCTGCTCGCGACCAGCAACCGCAGCGAGGCCGCCGTCGGCTACGCCACCATGGACGGCGACACCTGCGGCGGGCTCAGCCCCATCGCCGGCATCGACAAGGCCTTTTTGCGCCAGTGGCTGGCGTGGTTGGAACAAGAGGGGCCAATCGGCCTCGGCCCGATCCCGGCCCTGGCCTGTGTGACCACGCAGCACTCGACCCCCGAGCTGCGCCCGCAGGCCGCCGCGCAGCAGAGCGAGGGCGACCTCATGCCCTTCCCGGTCCTCGACCGCATCGAGCGCCTCGCCATCCGCGACAAGCTGCCGCCCAAGAACATCCTGCCGCAGCTCGCCGTCGAATACCCGCAGCACAGCCAAGCGCAGCTGCGCACCTGGGTCGAGCGCTTCACCACCCTATGGTGCCGGAATCAGTGGAAACGCGAACGCTTCGCCCCCGCCTTCCACCTTGATGACGAGAATCTTGATCCAAAGACTTGGTGCCGCTTCCCGATCCTGTCGGGCGGATTCAGGCGCGAGCTGGGCGAGATGGGCTGACACGGCGCGTCAGCCAAGCCAACGGTGGAACCCGGCGTCTTCAAAATGGCGATCAAAAGTGAACGCCCGGCTGATCCGCGCGCTGCGCATCAGGGCGAAGCTCTCGCAGTCGACCCAGCTCACCGATTGGTCGGCGAATTTCCCAAACAGGACCAGGGCTGCACCCGCGATCCCAGCATCGCTCCAGCGGATCGAGAAGGCAGGACTGTCGAGAATCGTCCGCGCCACCCGGGCGGCGAAGGGAAAGCCGGCCCGGCGCCCCAGCAGGGTGAAGGTTTCGCCAAGCACCCCGCCGCTGGTCACCAGTCGCCAGCGCGACTGCGACGGCGCCAGCGTGGCCCAGGCCGCCATGGCCGCAGCATGATACTGATCGTCGGCATCGTAGCGGGCGATGAAGGCGCCGGTGTCGACGAAGATATCAGCGTCGGATCGGGCCATAGAGTTCGTCGTCGTGACGTTCAGCCAGATCCCGCTGGCCGCTATGGAACGTGCCGCCGTCGGCCCAGAAGCCGTCGGTGCCCGCGTCATACGCGGTGGCCGTCTCGCGGACCAGCGCCTGGCGGACCAATTCCCCCAAGGAGATGCCGCGCTGGCGCGCGACCTGGGTCGCCTGGCGCTGCAGGTCAGGCGGCAGCATCATCGAGGTACGTTGCATAGGTGTCTTATATATGCATATGTGACCGGCGCAATGAGCTGGCTGACGTGGTGCATAGCGACGACCGCACGCGGCCTGTGGCTAGGCAGTCGCCCCAGCATTGATCATCCGTCTTTCAAGCCCACCTAGCGATGGCCGGGCTGCGTTTTGTCAGCGCCGACACTCTCGCCCGCGAGTTGGCGGTGGATGCCCGCCATGCCGGCGCCACAGCCGAGGCCTTGCGCGCCGAACTCATCCACCAGCGCGAGAGTTTCATCATGCCCGCCATGTGTAGTAAACCGAAGTTCTAGGCAACTTCTGGATCTCATCAGGAGGATTCAGGCTGGAAGTGAGCGCGAAGTCCCGCTCCACCGCGCCCTAGCCGTCAGGACGACCGTACGCAGGCCGCTGTCGAGGCGGCGTAGGGCTTCGACGCGGATCAAGTCGGGCACGCCGCCATAGTAGCCTTCTGCGATTGTGCCTGTGATGCAGGCTTGCGTATCGCTGTCGCCACCGAGCGAAACCGCGTTGCGCAGCGCTCCCTCGAAGGACTCGGATTCCAGGAAGGCGATGATCGCCTCGGGGACGCTGCCGACGCAGGAGACGTCGAAGCTATAACCAGGTCGGATCTGGGCGAGCGTGCGATCCATGCGGCTGCCGTAATAGCTCACGGCACAGTTCCGAATCTGGTCTTTAGTGGCGCCGGTGCGGGCCAGGAACGCGCAGGCGGCTACGGCCTTCGCTCCGGCAATGCCATCGGGATGATCGTGGGTGATGGCAGCCGACGCACCGGCGATCCGCACCACCTCGTCCAGGTTATCGAAAGCCCAGACCACCGGGCTGACCCGCATGGCCGAGCCATTCCCCCAGCTGTTGTAGGGGTCCCGATCCGTGGGATGAGCAGCCCAACGTGCGAAGGTCTTGCCGTAGCCAACATGTGGATGTCGCCGGTACCAGGCCTTCAGCGACGAGACGAAGTCAAAAGGCTCTTTGGCGAGAAGCGCTTCGGCAATCGCGACCGTCATCACCGTATCGTCGGTGAAGCAGCTCTGCTCGCCAAACAAAGGAAAGTCGACGGTCTTGATCGGCCAGGGTTCGAATGGGGACCCGATGATATCACCAGCGATGGCTCCGAGCATAGGTGGCTCCGTTCAGGGAAGTGCAGCATCGGGGAAGGCGGTCCGGGGCACATGATCATTGACATAGTGTAACATAGACACCATAACTGTGTTCAGAGGACACGAAGATGCCGTTCACCTACGCTTACGCCCGCCCGGCCCTCACCGTTGACTGTGTGGTGTTCGGCCTCGACGACGCGGACCTCAAGGTCTTGCTGATCCAGCGTGGTATCGAGCCATTCGCTGGGCGTTGGGCCCTGCCGGGCGGGTTCGTCCACCTGGACGAGACCCTGGACCAGGCGGCCCGGCGCGAGCTGCAAGAGGAGACCGGGCTGACCAAAGTCTTCCTAGAACAGCTCTACACCGTCGGCGAGGTCGCCCGGGACCCACGCGAGCGGGTTGTCACCGTCACCCACTACGCCCTGGTGCGGCTGAGCGACCATCAGGTCCAGGCCGCCACCGACGCCCGCAACGCGGCCTGGTTCGCGGTCGACGACCTGCCGCCCCTGGCCTTCGACCATGATGACATCGTGGAGATGGGCCTGCGGCGCCTGCAAGGGAAGGTCCGCTATCAGCCGATCGGCTTCGAGCTGCTGCCGCCGAAGTTCTCCCTGACCCAGTTGCAGCGGATGTACGAGATCATCCTCGAACGCGACCTCGATAAGAGGAACTTTCGCAAAAAGGTCCTCTCCCTGGACATCCTCCAGGACCTCGACGAGGTCGAGCAGGACGTGGCCCACCGGGCAGCGCGGCTCTACCGCTTCGATGAACGGAAATACCGGCAGAAGATCAAAGACGGTTTTAACTTCGAACTGTGAAAGGAATCAACCCATGCGTGCCCTCATCCTCGTCGACATCCAGAACGACTTCTGCACCGGCGGTGCCCTCGCCGTCCCGCAGGGCGAGACCATTGTCCCAGTTGCCAACCGCCTGATGTCCCTGGTCGATGTGGTGGTGGCGACCCAGGACTGGCACCCAGTTGAACATGGCAGCTTCGCGGTCAACCACCCCGATCGAAAGCCCTTCGAGCTGGCCGAACTCGGCGGCCTGCCCCAGGTACTCTGGCCTGCTCATTGCGTGCAGTGGACCGGTGGTGCGTTGTTCCACCCAGAGCTCGACACCCGGCGCATCGCCCGGGTTTTTCCCAAGGGGACGGATCCCGGGATCGACAGCTACTCGGGTTTCTTCGACAACGGTCGCAGGAAAGCGACCGGACTCGGCGACTGGCTCACGGTTCAGCGTGTCACGGAAGTCCTGATCTGCGGGCTGGCCACCGACTACTGCGTCAAGGCCACGGCCATCGACGCCGCTGGTTTGGGGTTTCGTACGACGCTGGTTGAAGACGCCTGCCGCGGTGTTGGCCTGCAGCTGACTGACATTCCAGCTGCGCTGAGCGGTATGCGGCAGGCTGGAGTCGTCATCACCACAGCAGCGGCGCTCAGAGCCCAAGGAGGCTGATCATGCTCTACGGCATCCGCACCATCCTCGCTGGCGATCGTCTTGCCCTGTGGAACCAGCAGGGCGAAGTCGGACTTGTCGACGGCCCCCGCCGCCTGTGGCTCTGGCGGGAGACCACCCAGCGCGTGGAACGGCACACCGCCCGCGAAGGCGAGTACCTCATCGTCACGCATCGCGATGGCCGGGTCGAACACCTGCCTGGTCCGGTGATGCTCTGGCAGCACCCGGTCGAACACCGGTCGGTCCAACTCGCCGAGGCCATCGCGATCAGCGCCCATGAAGCGGTGGTGGTCTACGGCCGCGACGGCGAGGTCGTCCGTCGCCGGGTGGTCCGCGGCCCGGCCCAGTTCGTGCCCCGCAGCGGTGAGTGGCTGCACCAGTTCAGCTGGCATGGGGCCGATCCCAAGCACCTGACGCGCAAGATCCCGCAGGCGCTCCAGTTTGAGCGCCTGCGGGTCATCCCCGACCAGATGTACATCGAGGTCGAGTCGGTCCGCACCGCCGACGACGCGCTGATCGCCGTACGCTTCATGCTCTTCTTCGAGCTCGCCGATATCGAGGTCATGCTTGACCAGACCCACGATCCTGTTGCAGACCTGGTCAACGCGCTGACCGCCGACGTCATCGAATTCGCGGCGACCCGCACCTTCGAGGCGTTCAAGGCCGACACCGAACGGCTCAACCTGCTGACAACCTTCACCCAGCTGGAGGGGCGGGCGACGCGCATCGGCTACCGTATTGGCAAGGTCGTCTACCGCGGCTATACGGCCAACGAACAGCTGCAGTCCATGCACGACCGCGCCATCGAGGCGCGGACCAGACTGCGCCTGGAGTCGGAGACCGAGACCCAGGCCCAGGAACTGGCCGACCTCAAGCTAACCCGCGAACGGGACCGCACCGTGCAACGTCAGGCCATGGAGCAGGACGCGGCCAGGCACACGGCCAGCCTGGAGAAACTGCAGGAGGAGGAACGCATCGCCCGTCACCGCCTGGCGGCCGACGCCAGCCGTGCCGAGCGTGATGCCGATCACCAGCAGCGCCTCGGGCAGCGGCAGGAGCTTGACCAGCAGAAGCAGACCTTCGCCACCGGCATGCGCGAAGCCGGGGTCGACATGACTCGTTGGCTGGTGGCCCGCTACCAGCACCCGGATCGCCTGATCCGCATCGAAGGTCGGGAGAATCTGCAGCTTCAGGTGGCGGAGCGATGAAACAGTTCAAGCCGCCGACCAAACCACGCATCACCGCCGACCTTTCCGCCGGAGCCCATCCATGACCCAGATCCTGCACACCGGGCGATTCCTCGAACTCGTCAGCGATCGGAACTGGGAGTTCGTCCGCCGCCGCAACGCCAGCGCCGTGGTCGGCATCATCGCCACGACCCCGGCGGGTGAGCTGCTGCTAGTCGAGCAGCACCGTATCCCGGTCGGCGGCCCGGTCATCGAACTGCCCGCCGGGCTGGTCGGCGACGAGCAGGTCGACGAGGACCTGGCCACCGCTGCCGCCCGCGAACTGGTCGAGGAGACCGGCTGGGAGCCGACAATCTGCACGGTGCTGACCCGCGGCTCGTCGTCAGCCGGCCTGACCAGTGAAGTCACCACTCTGGTACGCGCCGCTGGGCTACGGCAGGTCGGCGCCGGCGGCGGCGTGGCTGGCGAAGCGATCACCGTGCACGCTATCCCGCTGGCCACGGTTCCGACTTGGCTGGCAGCGCGGGCTGCGGCTGGGGTGTTGATTGACCATAAGATTCATGCGGCGCTGTGGTGGATCGGTCAGGAGGCAAGGCCATGACCGTCCCTCCTCGCATCGTTGACCTGAGCAAGTGGCTGAGCTGGGCGCTACGGCACGATCCGACCGCTGCGGGCATAACCCTGGACGCGGCCGGTTGGTGCGACATCGATGCTGTTCTTGCGGCGGCGGCCCGAGCAGGTCGGACGATGCCCATGGCCGAGTTGTCGCAGGTGGTTTCCACCAGCGACAAGAAGCGGTTCGCCCTCAGTGACGGTGGCCATTTGATCCGCGCCAATCAGGGTCATTCGGTCCCGGTTGAGCTTGGCCTCGCGCCGCAAGCGCCGCCCCATTTGCTGTTTCATGGGACGGCAGATCGCTTTGTGGCGGCCATCCGCACCGAAGGCCTCAAGCGCCAAGCCCGACATCACGTCCACTTGAGCGCAGACCGTGGCACCGCCACGTCAGTTGGCGTACGCCATGGGCGTCCCGTGGTGCTGGTGATCGCCGCAGGTCGAATGCACGCTGATGGCCATTTGTTCTACCGCTCAGAGAACGTAGTGTGGCTGGTTGAGGCGGTGCCACCCGCATATCTTGGAATTGAGGAATGAGTCAGCCAAGCATGCACTCCCGCATCCGTGGCGCCCTCCTCGGCACCCTGGTCGGGGATGCGTTTAGCGTACCAGTTAAATTTCAGAAAAGATTCGCCGTCCGCTGCCAAGAGCATTGGAGTGACCATGGATAGGGCCGACCGCCTGGTGGGCTGCCTGATCGGCATGGCTGTCGGCGACAGTCTACTGCTACCCGCCGAGGGACTCGCCCGCGAACGTGTCGCACGTTGGTTCCCAGGCGAACTGCGGCAGCGGCTGATCGTCGGCCATGGGATGGTCAGCGACGACACCGAGCATGCATTCCTGACCACCCAGGCCCTGCTTGCGGCCGGGGACGATGCTGCCCGATTCGGCCGCGCATTGGCATGTCGGCTGCGCTGGTGGCTGCTGTCACTGCCTGGTGGCTGTGGCAAGGCCACCGCCCTTGGCCTCCTCCGCTCCTGGGTCGGCTTCCCACCGGGTCGCAGCGGGGTCAATTCGGCCGGTAACGGTCCGGCGATGCGTTCTGCCATCATCGGCCTGCGCTGGGCGGATGACCAACAACGCCGCCGGGACTTCGTCACCGTTTCCACGACGATCACCCATCGCGACGAACGGGCGCTGGCCGCCGCGTTGGCGGTGGCGGAAGCCGCCGCTGTGATTGCCCGCGGCGATAGCACCGACCTGCTGTGGGAGCACTGGCGGGCTTGCTCGGGCGACGCGTCGTGGATCGACCTCGTTGCCGGTCTTGAACGTCACTACCGTGCGGGCGATTCGGTGGATGCCTACGCCACTGCACTGGGCTGTCCCCACTACGTTTCCGGCTACGCCTTTCACTCTGTCCCGGTCGCCCTGTTCGCCTGGCTGCGCCATCGCGGTGATCCGTCGGCATGCTTGGCGGCGATCCTCCGCTGCGGTGGCGATACTGACACCATGGGCGCGATCGCCGGGGCGCTGTTGGGTGCCGAGGGTGGCGAAGCGGGCTTCAATCCCAAATGGACGGCGGACCTTGCCGAGTGGCCTATGTCACTGGTCAAGCTGCGCTTGGCTGGCCGTGCCCTGCGTGGCGTTGGTGGCAAGCCCGTCCGCTGGTGCTGGCCGGCTCAGCTGCTCCGCAACCTGCTGTTCCTGATGGTTATTCTTGGGCATGGCTTCAGACGCCTGCTGCCATGAATTCTTGGTCATTCAGCTCAATCGGAAGCCACAAGTAGGCTCACCGCACGCCTCCAGCGAACCGGACCGGCGCCATATCGGCGCAGACACAAGACCTCGCGTCCCACTGCGCGGGACGCCCTCGCTTGCGCTGCCGTGCGGGGTCACCAGTGCTGTACCTGCGCTTTCCCCTAAGTCGCCAAACGACAACAGCCCCGGGGGAACCGAGGCTGTTGTCGCTTGGCGACCTGGATGGGACTTGAACCCACGACCTCTGCCGTGACAGGGCAGCGCTCTAACCAACTGAGCTACCAGG
>JBBQTJ010000130.1:0-8902 GCA_038213315.1 Planctomycetota bacterium | reverse complement strand
TTCCTTGCCGAAACGGGGCGCGAGGGCCTTCTGGGGGTCCTTCATCATCTCGTCGTGGCAAGCTGCGGAGCACATTCCCATGCGGTAGTGCTTGGCAGTGGCGCCTTCACCAATGGTCATGGGCACCATGGTGCTCTTGTCATTGACCGCTTTGCCATCCATGGGGCAGACGGTGTTGATGATGGGGTTGCCCTGAGCCACATCGACCGGCTCAGTGGCGCCAAGTGAGGTAGCGCTGAAGAGCATGGCCGACAGAGCCAGGGCTTTGGGAAGAGTTGAGAGGAAACGCATGGGATGATCCTTGGGGTTTGCGGGAATCGAGATGACGGCATCGCCGACTACGGAGGTGGACACGACCGGTCCTGGGTAGAAGGGCTGGATGCAGTCAGGAGAGCTAGAGCGGTTGACGTGCCAATGCAAAGCTCGCCAGCGCAAACAGATCCACAGGCTCATCGTGCAACTTGCATGATCGGCCCTGCAGCCAGCGCGCAGGCGGCAGTGCAGATCGACCACTACCATGATCCAGACGTTCGCCCTGGTCGATACGAGCCAACGATGACACCGAAAATGCTATTCGGCCAAGGCCCACCTCCAAGCCGCCCCCAATATCCCTCGATAAGGGGCCGGAACACCGGGGAGGCCCGCTGAGGCGGGCTGCTTTTCCTGTGCCGAGTGCAACTCGGCGCTCCCAGGCCGTATCCGAGGGCCACCAAGCCGCCCCCTACGCCGTCAGCAACTCGACCCCGCGACCCCGCGACCCCGCGATCTCGCGACCTTCCGGCGGCAATCCATGGTGCTCCGCAATCACCTCACGCAGAGTCGACTCGAAGCCGTCGATGACCTGTTCCCAGTGGATGTCCAGGGTGGTGGTGCGGGCGGCCTCGCCGAAGCTGCGCAGGGTGCGCGGACTGGCAGCGGCGCCCACCGCGACCTCGCTGAAGCGGGCTTCATCGCCGAAGGGCACCAGCCAGCCATTACCGGCGTGGCGGATATAGCGCTTGGGCGCGGCATAGTCGAAGGCCACGGCGGGGACGCCGCTGGCCATGGCCTCCAGCACCACGTTGCCGAAGGTCTCGCTCATGCTCGGAAACAGGAAGAGGTCGGCGGCGGCGTAGTGCTGGGCCAGTTCGATGCCGGTGCGAAAGCCCGTCCACACCACCCAGGGGTAACGCGACTGCAATTCAGCACGGGCCGGGCCGTCGCCCACCACCACCATGACGGTATCGGGATGATTGGCCCGGATGCGCGCCGCCGCCTCGATGGCCAGGGGCAGGCTTTTCTCCCAGGCGACGCGACCGACGGTCATGAGCACGGTGGCATGTTCGCCGGCACCCCAGCTGGCCCGCAGGGCCTGATCACGGCGCAGGGGCGAGAACATCATGGTGTCGACGCCGCGGGCGAAGAGCACCAGATTGCGGTAGCCTTGCCGCTGCAAGGCCTGCATTAAGTCGCGGCTGGGCACCATGGTGCGGCGGGTGCGATTGTGAAAGCGGCGCAAATACCCCGCTACCACTTCTTTCAGCGGCCCGATGCCATAGTGCTTGGTGTAATCATCGAAATTGGTGTGGAAGCTTGAGGAAACTGGCAGATTCAGGGCCCGGGCGGCACGCAGGGCCGAAACCCCCAGGGGACCCTCGGTGGCGACATGGACCAGGTCCGGCCGGTCGCGCCGCCACCAGCGGCCCAGCATGGTGGTGCTGAACATGCCTACCTGGAAACCCATGCCCGGCACCGGTAGGCCAGGACGGAGGAATTCGGTGAAGTTGGCGTTGCGCCGCACCCGTTCGGTCGCGGCCTCACTGGGCTGGCGCGGGCGGAAGACCGTCACGCGGTGACGCCGCGCCAGGCTGCTTACCAGGCGATGCAGGGTCATGGCCACACCGTTGATCTCGGGCGGAAAGGTCTCGGTGACCAGGGCGATATGCAGTTTTGACGTGTGCGCCGGCATCCCGCAAGCCTCACGTCCGCCGTTAAGCCCGGATGAAGTAAGGGTGAATTTACGAGTCATGACGGCACACCGGCACTTCATACAGGCTTCATCTTACCTTCATGGAGTTGCCGACCCTGCGGCCACCTCACCAGGAGCCACTACGCCATGTCCCGTCTCGCCGCCCTTGCCCTCCTCCTCGCCCTCGTCGCTGGCTGCACCGACGACCGCACCGCCGCCGCCGCCCCCACAGGCGACGTCTTCACCAAAGGTGGTGGCTTCGTCCCCTTCTATGGCGAAGTCAAACACGACGAGCGCATCTACCTGTTCGGCAATAAGTTCCGCTACCTTAAGTTCATGGAGACCAAGCAGGTCGATGAACTGAATCACAAGAAGTTCATCGGTGACGGCCCCGAAGGCATGACCATGGTGGTCGAGACGGAGAAGGACTCGCCGACCATGCCCGACCGCCTGGTCGAGACCTGCAAGAGACGCTACAACCTGCAGTAAGCCCTCGCGGCTCGGTTTGACAGCTCTTTGCCCTACCCCACCTGCGCCCTGTGCGGGTGGGGTTTCCGTCGGCCAAGCGGGGCGCTGTCCCTGAGCTGTCGGAATGAATTGAAGTGAACGGACGGCAGGTCCCGGTCCGTCCCTTACACGGTCCCTCGTTCAACCTTTTCCGCACGGAGTTACCATGATCCTTGCCGATAGCGCCACCAGCCAGGTCATCACCGGGGCCATGGTCCTGACGCCGCAGGGTTGGGTCGACGAGGCGGTGCGCATCGATGATGGACTGATCACCGGGATCGGCAGTGCCGGCGACCTGGGCCAGGTCCATGCGGAAGGCCTGTATCTGCTGCCCGGCATCGTCGATCTGCATGGCGACGCCTTCGAACGGGCGATGGCACCACGGCCAGGCGTGCGCATGCCCCTGGCGATGGCGATGCAGGAAAACGACGCTGCGGCCCTGGCGGCGGGCATCACCACCTGGTTCTGCAGCGTGACCGATTCCTTCGAGCCGGGCCTGCGCAGCCGTGAGTCGCTGCGCAGCTTGCTGGCCTGGCTTGAAGCAGGCGGGCGATCCCACCTGGGCTGCGACACCCGCCTGCACCTGCGCCACGAGGTCTGCCTGGTTGATGGCCACGACGAACTGGTCGGCTGGCTGCGCGACGGTTCGGTCGCCCTGCTATCCTGGGCCGATCATGTGCCCTACGAAGGCGACGCCGTTGGCCGCGAGCGGTATCTGCGCTCCATGATCCGCCGAGACAATCTTAGCGAGGCTGAGGCCGATCAGCTTATCACCTCGGCCGCACGACTGCGTCGGGCCGGCTGGAGCATGGTCTGCGAACTGGCGGAAGAAGCCCACCTGGTGGACACCCCCTGCGCCAGTCATGACGACGAAACCCCGGGCGAAGTGGCCCGCAGCCTGGCCCTGGGCACGACCATCGCCGAATTTCCCCAGACGGTGGCCGCGGCGCAGCAGGCCCGGGCCGGCGGCGCCAAGGTGCTGATGGGCAGCCCGAACTATGTGCGCGGCGGCAGCCACCTGGGCAGCCTGAGCGTCGCCGAGGCGCTGTCGACCGGCGTGCTCGATGCCCTGTGCTCGGACTACCACTACCCCAGCCTGTGGGCGGCCCCCTTCCTGCTCGCGGATCGGGGCGTGATGCCCCTGGAACGGGCCTGGGACCTGGTGTCGGCCAACCCCGCCGCCCTGTCCGGCCTCGGCACCATGAAGGGCGCCATCGAGCCGGGCTTCGCGGCGGATTTCCTGCTGGTGCGGCCAGGTCCCACACCGCGCCTGCAGTCGGTGTGGGTGGGCGGACGGGAAGTGGCGCGCTTCGGCACCTGATCAGGACCTTGTGCTGGCGGGGCACCGCTATATCGTACCTTTACGATGAAAGAGTCGCCAGCCTCATCTGCCTGCTGTCCGCCGCGCACGCCTCGCGCTCCGCCGCCGCTGTCGCCTGACGAGCAGGAGCTGGCCGACTTAGCCAAGGCCATCGGCCACCCCGCCCGGGTCCGCATCCTCACCATCCTGTTGGCGCATGAAGCCTGCATGTGTGGGGATATTGTCGAAGAAATACCCCTGGCCCAGTCCACCGTCTCGCAGCATCTCAAGCAGCTCAAGGACGTCGGCCTGATCCAGGGCGAGATCGACGGGCCGCGGGTATGCTACTGCGTCGACCCGGTGAAGCTGAAGCGACTCAAGGTGCTGATCGCCGGCCTTTGATCGGAATATGACGATGACTCTTCCTGACCATTGGCGCCGGCTCCTGGCAGAACTAGTGGGCACTGCCGGCCTCCTCGCGGTGGTGGTAGGCTCGGGCATCATGGCCGAGCGCCTTGCGGCCGGCCATGATGCCCTGGCTCTGCTGGCCAATGCGATCGCGACGGGCGCCGCTCTCTTCGCTCTGATCGCCGCCTTCGGCGGGCTGAGCGGCGCGCACTTCAACCCGGTGGTCACTCTCTTCGCGGCGCGGCGCGGGGCTTTGGCCTGGCGCCTGGTGCCGGGCTATCTCATCGCCCAGGTGGCAGGCGGCTTGCTCGGTGTCTTGCTCGCCCACGGCATGTTTGGCCTGGACCTGGTCCAAGCCTCGGCCCACGTGCGCACCGGCCAGTCCCAGTGGCTCAGCGAGGTGGTGGCGACCTGCGGGCTACTGCTGGTCATCCACGGCTGCGTCCGCCATCGCCCGGATCTGGTGCCGATCGCTGTGGCCAGCTACGTCACCGCCGGCTACTGGTTCACGGCGTCGACCTGCTTCGCCAATCCCGCGGTGACCATCGCCCGCGCCTGGACCGACACCTTCGCCGGCATCCGGCCCCTTGATGCGCCCGGCTTCATCCTCGCCCAGGTGGTGGGGCTGGGCCTGGCCCTCATCCTCGCCCGCCTCCTTGACAGTCCTGCTCAGGAAACCCCATGACCCTTCCAAAGATCCTCTTCCTGTGCACCGGAAACTCCTGCCGTTCGCAGATGGCCGAGGCCTGGTGCCGGGCGATGAAATCCGACCGCTACGAGGCTTTCTCGGCGGGCACCATCGCCAAGGGCCTGAATCCAAAAATGGTCCAGGTGATGAACGAGGTCGGCATCGATCCGGCCATCCACCAGACCTCGAAAACGCTGCGCAGCGTCCTCGACGCCGGCGTGCAACTCGATCTGGTGGTGACCGTCTGCGGCCACGCCCACGAGACCTGCCCAATCTTCCCTGGCGGCACCACCAAGGTCGTGCATGTCGGCTTCGAGGATCCGCCGGAGCTGGAAAAGGACGCCGCCACCCCTGACGAAGCCCTCGGCCACTATCGCCGGGTGCGCGACCAGATCCGCGACTTCGTTGCCAACCTGCCCGGGAGCCTGCCATGACCCTTAAAGACATCCGCACCACCGTCCGCGAACAATACGGCGCCATGGCCCGGGCCGGCGCACCCGGCAAGGCCGGCCGCGAAACCGGTGGCTGCGGGCCCGCCACCACCGGCTGTTGCGCACCGGCAGCGGATCCCACCGCCCTGGCCAGTGCGATCGGCTACGATGCTGATGAGTTGGCCCGCATCCTCCCCGAAGGCGCGAATCTTGGCCTATCCTGCGGCAATCCGGGCGCGATCGCCGCGCTGAAACCTGGCGAGATCGTACTCGACCTGGGTAGCGGCGCGGGCTTCGACGCCTTCCTGTGCGGGCCCAAAGTTGGCGCCACGGGCGCGGTCATCGGCGTGGACATGACCGCCGACATGCTGCTCAAAGCCCGGGCCAGCGTGACTGGCTACACCAACCGCACCGGCCTGGCCAATATCGAGTTCCGCCTAGGCGAGATCGAGCACCTGCCGGTGGCCGATGGCAGCATCGACGTGGTCATCTCCAACTGCGTCATCAACCTGTCCCCGGACAAGCCGCAGGTCTGGCGCGAGATCGCCCGCGTGCTGAAACCCGGTGGCCGGGTCGCGGTCAGCGACATGATGCTGCTTAAACCTCTGCCCGAAGCAGTGGGCAGCGCCATCGAAGCCTATGTCGGCTGCATTGCCGGCGCGTCGCTGGTCAACGACCTGGGCGCGATGATGACCGCCGCCGGCCTGGGCGGCATCCGCCTGGTCCCCAAGGCCGCCTACGTGGCGACCCTGACAGCGGGCGGCGATCCGCTCTATGACGAGATGCGCTCGGCCCTGCCCGCCGGTGCGACGCCAGCGGACTACATCACCAGCATGGACATCACGGCGACCAAATCCGGCGGTTGCTGCGCACCGGGATGCTGCTGAGCCGAGGCGGATCGTGGCCGATCGCCGGCCTGGGCCTGGCCCAGACCATCGCCTGGGCCTCGTCCTATTATCTGCCGGCAATGCTGGCGGTACCTATGGCCCGCGACCTGGGCATCGCGCCCGCGACGGTGTTCGGCGCTCTCTCAGCCGCCCTGTTGATTTCAGCCGCGCTCGGACCTTTGGCCGGCCGGTTGATCGACCGGCAAGGCGGCCGACCGCTGCTGATCCTCACCAGCCTGCTGTTCGCCGCCGGGCTGGGCGCACTGGCCCTGGCCCAGGGCGCCGTCGGCCTGTTCGCCGCCTGGACGATTATCGGCGTGGCCATGAGCATGGGCTTATACGAGGCCGCCTTCGCCACCCTGGTGCACTTATACGGTCGCGACGCTCGCCGCGCCATCACCGGCATCACCTTGATCGCCGGCTTCGCCAGCACCGTCGGCTGGCCCCTGACCGCCTGGCTGGAGCACAGCCTGGGCTGGCGCGAGGCCTGCGGAGTGTGGGCGGCTCTGCACCTGCTGGTCGGACTGCCCTTGCATCTGCTGCTACCAAACCGGGGGAAAAGTGCGGAGTGCGACGTGCGGGGTGCGGCGCTGACGGCCCCTGACCCCGTGGTTACCGCGCCGCGCTGGACCTCGGTGCTGCTGGCCACCGCCTTCGCGGTCACCTGGTTCACCAGCACAGCCATGGCCGCACACCTGCCACAATTGCTGGTCCTGGCCGGCATGAGCCTGGCGGCCGCGGTCACCGCCGCGGCCTTGGTCGGACCAGCCCAGGTGGCGGCGCGCGTCCTCGAGTTCGGCCTGCTGCGGCGGGTCCATCCATTACTATCCGCACGCCTCGCCAGCATCGCTCATCCCGTGGGTGCGCTGCTGCTGCTGGTCGTGGGCGCTCCGGCTGGCCTGGCCTTCACCATCCTGCACGGCGCCGGCAACGGCATCCTCACCATCGCCAAGGGCACCTTGCCTCTGGTGATGTTCGGCCCTCAGAGCTACGGCGCGCGTCAGGGCTGGCTGATGGTGCCGGCGCGCCTTGCCCAGGCGGCGGCGCCGCTCGCGTTCGGACTGGTGCTCGACCGCGTCGGGGTCGGGGCCTTGTGGCTATCGGCAGGGGTCGGACTGCTCGGCTGCGGCGCGCTGCTGCTGCTGCGCGCCCGCGCCGGTGCGGCCTGAGCGTCGGCGACGGGATCCGTACCAAGATCGGTCGGCTTTGATGGACCGGGGCGCTGAGACTCCGCCCCGCTACCGACACCCGGCGCTCATCCGTCCTTAACCCCGCCGGCAAATACTGCATTGCCGATGACCCTCCACCGCTTCCGATCCGTGCGAGCACGTCGACGGTCACCTGCGACCCAGTCCGCGACCGTTGCCCGGAAGGTCCCGCAGGTGCCGATGATCGTTGAGCGGTTGGCCGAGTTCGCCGGCGAGCTCGTCGCCTTAGAGGCGGCCAATGCGGCCGCGCCCGCTGACGCGGTGGTCTTTTACGGCTCGTCGACCATCCGCATGTGGACAGACCTGGCGGACGACTTCGCCCTGCTGCGGGTGGTCAACCGCGGCTTTGGCGGCTCGGGCATCGACGACTGCCGGGCGGCCCTGGCGCGCCTGGTGCTGCCGCTGCGGCCCCGGGCGGTGGTGCTGTACGCCGGCGACAACGATCTTGACCGGGGTCGCACCCCGGCCGAGGTGGTGGCCGACACCGATGCCATCGCCGCGGAGCTGAAGCAGGCCTGCGGCGCGGTCCCCCTCATCTGCGTGGGCATCAAGCCGAGCGTGGCGCGCTGGCACCTGCGCGACGCCATCACCACCACCAATACCGGGCTGGCGGCTTTGTGCCAAGAGCGCCCCGAGCTGCGCTATGTGGACCTAGCGCCGCGGGTGCTTGGCGCCGATGGCACGCCGCGGTCCGAGCTGTTCCTGGCTGACGGCCTGCACCTGTCGCGGGAGGGCTACCGCCTGCTCGGCTCGGCGGTGCGCGAGGCCCTGGTGTCCGCCGGCATCGCCCCGCCGCACCTGGCGCCCTACCTTGACGCCGTGGCGGGCATCCGCCGCGAATACCACCGCTGGTTCAGCCCGGCCCTCGGCCGCGATATGGAACTGCTGCTGTTCGGCCACGCCGGGCCGCGGGTGGTGGTCTTCCCCACGCGCAAGGCGCGCTTCTTCGAATACGAGGACCGAGGCATGGTCGCGGCGCTGCGCGACCGCCTGGACGCCGGCGCGCTCCAGCTCTGCTGCGTCGACGGCAACGACCAACAGTCACTGTACAAGCACGACATCGCGCCGGCAGAGCGCATCCGCCGCCACCTCGCCTACGAGCGCTACATTCTCGACGAGGTCCTGCCCTTCACCGCCAACCGCAACCCCCACCCCACGGTGACGGCCCACGGCTGCTCGCTGGGCGCCTACCACGCCGTGGCCATCGCCACCCGCCATCCCCGCATTTTCCAGCGGGTGGTCGCCTTCAGCGGACGCTACGACCTGACCCTGGCCGTCGGCGAGTACTACAACCTGTTCTTCGGCCACACCGGCGACGACCTCTTCTCTATCAACCCTTCCTGGTTCCTGCCCGGCCTGACTGACCCTGACCAGCTGGCAGCGCTGCGCGCCATGAACGTGACCTTGGTGGTCGGTGACGAGGACCCCTTCCTGGCCAACAATCGCCACCTCGCGGCGACCCTCGCCAACCTGCGCGTCCCGCACCGCCTGATCACCTGGTTCGGCGAGGCCCACCGTTTCCGCT
>JBBQTJ010000129.1:0-8949 GCA_038213315.1 Planctomycetota bacterium | reverse complement strand
CGTCGTCGGCCAGCTTCTGGCCACCGCGACTGACATAGAACACGTCGACGGCGACGTCGCCCATGGTGTTGATGCAGGTATAGCCGATATCGCAGCCTTGGGCGCTGATGGCGCGGCAAAGGCGACCCAATAGGCCGACCTGGTCCTTGGTGTGGACGTCGACGATGGTGTGATCGTCGCTGGTGCGCTGCTCCATCTTTACGGCGGGATCGTCAAAGCCGGAATCCGCCGGCTTGTTGGTTAGCACCGAACTCCGCCGACGGGCCAGCAGGGCTTCGGTATCCAAGGTGCCATCGGCCACGTTGGCAAGATCCTCGCGCAGGCGCTTCCAGGAGTCGGCTTCCTTGATGCGGGCGGGATAGATCGAGGTTAGTCGCCAGGAGTAGATCGCAATGCCCTCGGCGGCGATCCAACTACGGGCGTCGATGATATCGAAGCCGTGGCCCGACAGGGCTGAGGCCACGTCCGCCAACAGGCCGTGGCGGTCGCGGATGGCGGCAGTCACCAGCACGTGGTTCTCGCGCAGTTCGTACAGCAGGCCGACCTTGGCGGAGCGGGCCTCATGCAGGACGCGGAAATGGCGCACCGCTTCGCTGGGCTGCACTTGGTATTCGTAGGTGCCGCTGAACTCGGCGAAGAAGGCTTCGGCCTGCTCTGATGGGACACCGGCCTGGGTGAAGGCGAGGCGCAGGCGTTGATGGATGGTGCCAGTGCCACTGCCGTTCCCGGCCAGCTTGTCCGTGACCACCTGGTAGAGTTCGCCCAGCAGGCTTTCTTGCCAGCCGGTCATGATCCCTTCGCCGACCGCCTTGGCATCGCAGAAGGTCAGGCAGTAGAGCGCGTCAAGATTCTCGCGGGTGCCGATGCGTTCGACGAAGGTGGCCAGGAACGACGGCTCGCGGAAATCGCGCATGCGGCTGGCGTCACTGAGGGCGACGTGGCGCTCGACCAGGAAATATACCAGGTCTTCTTCGTCCCGCGTCAGGCCCAGGCGATGAGCCACGCCTGAGACCATGATAGCACCACGGGCAACATGGCCCCGGCCCATGTACTTGCCCATGTCGTGCAGCAGCAGTGACAGGGCCAGCAGATCCTTGCGCTTGATCAACGGGAAGATGCGCGTCATCCCCGGCAGGCCGGGCATGCGCCCGGTACCGACTTCATCCATATAGCGGATCGCCAGCAGGGTGTGTTCATCCACCGTGTACTGGTGATAGCTGTCGAACTGCATGTGACAGGTCAGATTGCCGAACTCGGGCAGATAGGCGCCCAGCAGGCCGCAATCGTGCATGTCATGCAGGATGCCGGCGACCTTGCCGATCTCGCCCATCATCGCCAGGAAGACCCGGGCCAGGTCCCGATCATGGCGGACACCGTCGTCCATGACTTCGAGGTTGGCGCGGATCGCACGCTGGAGCTCAAGGGAGAGGCGCAGGCCGCGTTCTTGCGCCAGGCGGCACATGCGGATCAGGCGATGGCCGGGATCCGCATGTTGCCAGAAGTTGCCGTGGCTGAGGTAGACCTTGGCATCTACCGAGGTGAAATCGTCATTGATCCGCTTGCGAGTGGTGATCAGAAGCTTCTTGCGGCCCAGATGACCCAGGGCCTCAAGCCGACTGCGCACCAGATCCACCACCTGATGGACCTGACGCACCTGGATGTAGTGCTGGCGCATGAAGTGCTCGACCGCACGCAGCTGTGAAATGTCACCGTAGCCGAACTGGCGGGCGATGCGCACCTGATCGGCAAGTTGCAGCACATCCTGCTTGCGGCCATGGTGGAAGTGCAGTAACGAACGCAGATTCAGCAGGTGGCTGTTGACCTGCAAGACATCATTGAGATCCCGACGGGTAATGCTGTCCAATTCGGCCAGCACGTACAGATTGCGCGACCCATAGATCGCAAAGGCGATGTTGCGCAGCAGCTGCACATCGCGCAGGCCGCCCGGGTTGGACTTGAGATTAGGCTCCATCAGGAAGAGCGAGACCCCGGCCTGGGCGCGACGCTTCTCGAGTTCTTCGATCTTGTAGCGCAGAAATGGCTGCGCACGCTTGCTCTGGAAGCGGTCGATCACCGACTGCATCGCCTGGTCGGTCGGCGCGGTGGTCAGCAAGGGACGGCTTTCGATCACTGCGGTGCCGGTGACGAAATCCTCATCCAGGATGCGGGTCAGCTCTGACGCGTGACGATGGCTGGCGCCTACTTGGAACTTCACATCCCACAGGGAAGCCTGCAGCTCGGCATAGCCCTTTTCCTTCCACTCTGCCGGCTTGCCGGTGGACAGGACCAGCAGGTCGATGTCGCTGCGCGGATTCATCTCGCCACGTCCATAACCACCAACGGCGAAGACGCCGACCTCGTTCATCCAGTCGACCGGGGCCCCCACCTTCAGGTAGGCCCGGCGGGACAGTTCGCGCACGATCCCATCGATCATGGCGGTGATCTGCGTGACCACGTCGATGCCGGTGATCTCGTTGATATGCTCCAACTGGTTCTTGGCGATGGCGTCGAATTCCGTCTGCTTCAGCACCTTGAGCGCCGCCATGGCATCGTTGCGACCCAGGTCGGCGATGCGCGCAAACTCAGCGGTGAGATGCGTGGCCGGCGGGATGTTGACGACGTGGCTGAGATCGGTGTGCATGGGTAGGGGACGACCCGAAGAGGATCGCAAATGCGCGGCAGGATCGAACGGACGGGCAAGAAGTATCAAGGCGGCATGGAGCAAGGAAAGCGGACAGGACTGAACAACCAACGTCGGCCGGCGTCTTTGGCCGCCCCTGGGGATTGGCCGTCTGCCAGTGTGCCGGAGTCGTCCAGGCCTCGCCTGCCTACCCGGAATGATAGGTATTCCGCATGTATATGCGGCTTCCCGGGTAGGCAGACGAGGCCTTCAGTGACGTGCTGCCGAGTGCAACTCGGCGCTCCCAGGCGCAAGCGTGGGCACGGGTTGAGGCTCAGATGGCCAATCCCCAGCTGCAGTTTTGGCCGCCCCGCAATGACGCGACGGCTGCCCGATTGCCTCCGCCTCCCTCGGCCCCATCGTGCCCGCCCATGACGCCGCTTGCCGTCCCCGTACTGCCCGGCCCCATCACTGCCACGTGGCGCGTGCCGGGCAGCAAAAGCATTACCAATCGGGCCCTGGTTCTGGCGGCCTTGGCCGAGGGCACGGTGATCCTTGAAAACGTGCTGGAGGCGGACGACACCCGCTACATGCGGCGTTGCTTGGAGCAGCTGGGCATCAATGTCCGCGATGGGGCTGCGGGTCAGCTGATCGTCACTGGGGGACGCGCCCGCTTGCGGCCCAGCGAGCTACCCTTGTTCGTGGGCAACAGCGGCACCACGGTGCGCTTTCTTGCCGCCCTGTGCTGCCTGGTGCCGGGCCCCACCACCCTGGTCGGGGACGAGGCCATGGCCAAGCGTCCCATCGCCGACCTGGTGGACGGGCTGCGCCAGCTGGGGATCACAGTCGAGTGCGCCACCGGTTGCCCCCCCCTGACCATTTACGGCGGAACGCTGCCCGCTGGCACCATCCACATGCGCGGAGACCGCAGCAGCCAGTATTTCTCTGCCCTGTTGCTGGTCGCCGGCCTGGCCGAGGGCGAGATCCGTGTGGCGATCGACGGCAATCTGGTCAGCCGACCCTACGTGGACATGACCCGCCGTATGGTGGCCGATTTCGGCGGCCGCGTCGATGCCGATGCCACCGGTTTCACCGTGCGTCGCGCTGGCAGCTACCGGCCGCGCAGCTATCACATCGAACCCGACGCCAGCGCCGCCAGCTATCCCTTCGCCTTGGCCGCTGCGGGTGGCCACACCATCACCGTCCCCGGCCTTTCGGGCGAATCCCTGCAAGGCGATTACGCCTTTGCCGAGGTGCTAGCCAGCCTGGGTGCCACGGTCGAGCGCACCCCGCACCACACCACCGTGCGCGGCTGCGGCCAGCTGCGCGGCGGCGAGGTCGACCTGCACCACCTCAGCGACACGGTCATGACCCTGGCCGCCATCGCCCCCCTGGCCAGCGGCCCCACCACCATCACCAACATCGCCAATATCCGCATCAAAGAGACCGACCGCCTGCTGGCAACCGTCACCGAACTGCGTCGCCTGGGGGTGACGGTCGAGCACGGCGACGATTGGCTGCGCGTCCATCCCGGCCCGGTCCGACCCGCTGCGGTCGAATGCTATCACGACCACCGCATGGCCATGGCCTTCGCCGTGCTGGGCGCGATTACTGGCGGCGTGACCATCACCGATCCGGCGTGCACGGCGAAGACGTATCCGGGCTATTTTGACGACCTGGGCGCTCTGTATCCGGCACGGCCGTGGTGATCGCACCGCCTACGCGGCGACGACCGGACGACCGGACGACCGGACGACCGGACGAGCCCCCATGCTAAGAATCATCTCCGGCCGTTTCGGCGGCCGCAAACTCGCGGTTCCGCCTGGCCTGGCTACCCGACCGCTGCCTGACCGCATCAAGCAGTCACTCTTCGACTGGTTGGGCCAAGACCTCAGCGGCCAGCGCATTGCCGATGTCTGCAGCGGCTCTGGTTCGTTTGCGCTGGAGGCGGTGTCGCGGGGTGCCGCCGAGGTGCATGCCATCGAAGCTGGTAGCCACGCCAAATCGGCCCTTTCCGCCAACGCCAAGGTGCTGGGCCAGCCGCCAGAGCTGCACCTGCATTTCCGGCAATTCCAACTGGTCTTGCCGCAGCTCAAGGGCTTGGATCTGATCTTCGCCGATCCGCCCTTCCCCTGGTACAGCGCCGAACCGACGATCCTGAGTGGACTGCTTTGCCTGGGCCGGGACAGCCTGCGCCCCCAGGGTCGACTGCTCATTCGTGGCGAGCAGGGCGTCGATCTGCCGCTGCTGCCCAGTGGTCTGCGCGAGGATGACCGTCGTACTTACGGACGCAGCTGGATCGCCTCATTGGTGCGCGTGCAGGGCCTGCCCATCGCGTAAGGGGCGTGGCCGCGGTCGTTCGAGCATGGCCAATTCGTCAGCGACGAATCCCGCCGCGATCCGGCCGGGACGATCCAAGGCGAAGGGTGAGGGCAGACTGTGGCCGAAGTGCCGCTCGACCACATCGCTGAAATGCGCGATGGGGTCCAGGCCAGCCTGCACGCACCACCACTGGTGCCAACGGGTGCCGATGCCGACATGGCCGATCTCGTCCTGGTAGATGCGCGCCAGCACCTGGTGGCTGGCGGCATGGATCGGCGCCATGCGCGGCAGCAGAGCCGCGTTGACGTCCAGGCCGCGGGCTTCAAGAAAGCGCGGGATCACCACCAATTGCTCGCCCAGGTCGGCGCAGGCCAGGCCGGCCTCCCATAGCTTGTAGTGCACCGGATCGGTGCCCGGCGGATAACCATCCGCTTCAAGCAGCGTGCGCAGCAGGGCGGCATGCTGGCATTCCTCGGCCGCCACGCGCAGGAAGTCGACATGCAGGGCCGTGGGTGCTCCGCCACCGCGCAGGCACAGGGCGCAGGCCAGATCGACCGCCGACAACTCGATCTGGAAGATGGTGTGGAGGAAACGGCAACGCTCGACGGGATTGGCCATGCTGCGCCGACGGCGGGGCGCCTCGCCCTCGATCCAATCCGCCGGACGACCGGGGCGAGCCGGCAACGTCGGCGGCGGCCAAGACTCTTCCGCAGCTGGTGGTGCAAGGGTGGCCAGCAGGCCGGCCTTGGCGACCTCGTCCGGCGCCGCGATCACCGCCAGCAGGCCTGCGACATAGGTCATGCGTTAGCCGAGGTGCGCCGCCGGCGCAGGAACCCGGTACCCGCTACCGCCAAATACAGCCCCATGCCCAGAGTCACCGCCGCCGTCAGGCGCAGTACCGCGTACAGCGAGCCGCGACCCGGCGGCTGGGGCCAATACCACAGCAGAATGGAACAGCCTGCGGCCAGGATCAATGCACCCAGCAAAGGTCGGCCCAAGCGAGCCAGCTCCACCACCTGCCCGGCGCCGCGCCGGCGTAGCGTCAAGGCGTAGATGACGCAGCCGAGGGTCTGGCTGCCAGCAGTGGCCAGGGCCAAGCCGGCCTCTTGCAGAGGGGTCATCACCAAGGCCAGGGTCAGCACCAGATTGGCCGCCACCATTACCAGCGACACGCGCATCGGCGTGCGCTGGTCGCGGCTGGCATGAAAGGCTCGGACCAGCAGTTTGGTCAGGCTGAGGGGCACCAGGGCCAGGGCGAACATTTGCGTGCATAGCACCGTGCGGGCGATGGCGTGGGCATCAAAATTGCCAACCTGATAGATGGACCGCACCAGGGGTTCGGCCACCACCGCCATGCCCACCGCCGCCGGCAGCAGCCAGAAAGCCTGCAGACGCGTCGCCTCCCGCAGGCCATCCCCCATGGAGGCATAGCCCAGTCCCGAACGCCGCGACAGTTCCGGATACACCGCCGTGGTGACGCCGTGCCCGATCAGGGCGGCAGGGAACATCAGGAGGCGCTGGGCGAAGTAGAGGAACTGCACCGCCCCCGCCCCCGGCACCAGGGCCAGGGCGATGACCTGCCCGACGAAGGCATTGAACTGGTGCACCCCCGAAGCCAGCAGCACAGGAGCCACGGCCCGCACTAATTCGCTGGCCTCCAAAGGCCACGCGGTGGTCAGGGGCGGCTGAGCCCGCATGCGGATCAGCCAGGCGAGTGGGAACAGCGCCTGCAAGACACCCGCCACCAGCACCACCTGCGGCAGGATCCAGGCCTCGGCCTCGGGGCTGAGCCAGATGGTGGAGATCATCGCCACATTGAGGATCACCGGCGCCGCCGCCGGGACCCAGAACACGTTCCGGGATTGCAAGACCCCCGCCAGCAGCGCCGCCGCGCAGATGAAGATGGCATACGGCACCATGGGCAGGGCCAGGGCCGCGACATAGAAGCCCTTGCTACCCGGTGCAGCCGACAGCACCACCGCCACGGCCACCGCCATACCTACCACCGCCACTGCCGACAGCACCGCCAGCAGGCGCGTCATCACCGCCCCCGCCAGCACCTCGGCCGCTGCCGGATCACGCTCACGCAACTGCACGTAGCGGGGGATGAACGCCTGGGACAAGGCCCCCTCACCGAACAACTCCCGCAGCATGTTGGGCGCGGCGAAGGCTACTAGAAAGGCGTCCAGCACCACTGAACCGCCCATGGCCCCGGCCCACAGACGGTCCCGCACCAGCCCGAGGATGCGGGACAGGAGGGTCCAAGAGGAGATGGTCAGGGCTTTGCGGGCGAGGGTCAAAAGACCTCCGTCGCGGGGTCGACGACAGCCGTCGCGGGGGCGCGGGGTCGCGAGGTCGCGGGGTCAAGCATCACACCACAAACACCGGTGATGCGAATCCGAGTTTGTGCAGTCATCATCGCCCCGAGTCGCGTCTTCATGCTGTCGACCCCGTGACTACGCGATCCCGCGACCCCGCGACGGCTGTCCTCTGTCCTCATCCGAACACAATCGTCCGATTCCCGCACACAATCACCCGACGATCCAGATGCAGCCGCACCGCGCGGGTCAGGGTCTGGCGCTCCAGCTCGCGGCCCTTGCGGACCATTTCCTCCACGTCGTCGCGATGGCTGACGCGGCAGACGCCCTGGTCGATGATCGGGCCCTGGTCCAACTCGCTGGTGACGTAATGCGCGGTGGCGCCGATGATCTTGACGCCCCGTTCCTTGGCCTGGTGGTAAGGCTTGGCGCCGACGAAGGCGGGCAGGAAGGAATGGTGAATGTTGATTACCCGGCCCTGCCAGCGTGCAACGAAAGTCGGCGAGAGGATCTGCATGTAGCGCGCCAGCACCACTAGGTCGACCTTGAGGTCGTCCAACAGGGCTTGCTGCGCACTTTCGGTGGCGGCCTTGTCGCCCATGGGCAGGTGGTGGAAGGGCAGGTGGAAGTGTTCAGCGACGCTGCGCAGGTCCTGATGATTGGACACCACGGCGACAATGTCGCCCGCCAGTTCGCTCAACTGCTGGCAGAGCAGCAGATCGTAGAGGCAATGGGGCGTCTTGCTGGCGAATACCGCGACCCGCTGGCGCTGATCGGCGAAGGTCAGATCCCAGGACAAGTCATGGCTCTGGGCCAACACCGCCACCGCGGCGCGCACCTCGGGACGGTCCAGACGCATGCCCGTCATATCGAAGACCAGGCGCATGAAGAAGCGGCCCGAATCCCGCTCCGAGTGCTGGTCGAGGTCGATAATGTTGCCGCCATTGCGGAACACGAAGTCCGACATGGCGGCCACCAGGCCGGTGCGATCAAGGCAGGAGACGAGCAGCGTGGCGAGGGGCATAGGGTCAGGCAGCGGGGTCGAGGATGGCAGCGATACGGTGACGACGATGGGCGAAGGCGGTGTCGTCCAGCACCGGCACGGCTGCGACCGGATCCGCTGGCGGGGCGGTCAGGGTCAACCAGCTGCGGCAGCCGGCGTAGCTGGGATCCGTGGGGATGGTGACCGGCGCAGCCAGGCGATGGACGCGAAGCAGCAGAACGAAGATCCATGGCTGATCACGATAGGCGAAGCGGGTGGCCAGTTCAGCATCGGTCCACATCAGCTCATCGCCCAGGGCGGTGATGCGAGCCAGTTGCGTGACCTTCCAGACCTGCATCGACTCGGCCCACAGGGCGATAGGGATGCCCGGGGTCGTTGCCGGCGGCGTCACGTCGCCCTGAAAGGCCGGCTTCAAGCGCCCAGCGTCCTGGTGCAGGTGGGTCGGCATCAGCCAAAAGCGTTCCTGCTCGGGGACGAACAGGCCGCCATGGCGTTCGTGGATACCGCCCTTGCGCACCAGCAAAGTCAGGCGCCCATCGCCCAGGGCGCGGCAGCACGCGGACCATTCCTGCAAGGCGGCGGTGGACATGGGCGGCTACCCTACCGGGGCGGCGTGCGTGTCGATCCCGTTCAGCCCAGCAGCGCCAGCACCGCAGCCCGGTCAGGCATGCTGGGCATCGCGCCCA
>JBBQTJ010000128.1:0-8989 GCA_038213315.1 Planctomycetota bacterium | reverse complement strand
CGCCTGCGCAGTTCCTTGTTGATGGCGACCGCCGCGGGCGTCACCTTGTGCTGCTTGGCGGCGGTCCTGGTGTTCGGGGCCGAGGTCAATGGCGCCAAGCGCTGGATCAATCTGGGCGTGGTCAAATTCCAGCCGGCGGAGCTGGCCAAATTGCTGGTAGTGCTGGGTACGGCCTGGCACTTTGCGCGCATGGCCGAACGGGCGCGCTCGGCCTGGCACGGCGTGCTCATGCCGTTGGCGGCCTTCGCGGTGGTCGGCGGCATGGTCTATCTGACCAAGGATCTGGGCTCGGTGGTGGTGATGCTGGTGGTGTTGGGCAGCATGATGTTTTTCGCTGGGGCACCCTGGTGGTACTTCCTGGGCCTGATGGCCTCGCTCGCACCGGCGGTGGCGTATTACACCGTCTACGCGGTCGGCTATCGTCGTGAGCGCATCCTCGCGTTCGCCGATCCGTGGATTGCTGATGGCCCCACCGGACACCATTTGCGCCAGAGCTTCATCGCCATTGGTTCCGGCGGCTTGCTGGGCGTGGGCCTGGGTGAAAGCACGGCGAAACTGGCCTTCCTGCCAGAAAAGCACACGGACTTCATTTTTGCGGTGATCTGCGAAGAGCTCGGCCTGGTCGGTGGCATGGGCGTGGCCTTGGCCTTCCTGTTGCTGGTCGCTACCGGGTTGGCCATCGCCGCGCAGGCTCGCGATCTGCATCATCGTCTGCTCGCCGTCGGCGCGACCATGGTCCTGGGCGTGCAGGCCTTCTGGAACATGCTGGTGGTCACCGGTGCAGTGCCGACCAAGGGCCTGACCCTACCGTTCATCAGTTATGGCGGTTCCTCGGTGATCGTCTGCCTCTGCCTGGTAGGCATCCTCGACGCAGTCGCGCGCCAAGCCAAACCGGTCGGCCACGTTACCTCGCATACCCGCATCGGTGCGGCAGTGCGCGGCGGTAAGAGCCTGCGTTGGCAGACGGAGGGATGATACTTATGGACAGCCGTCGCGGGGTCACGGGGTCGCGGGGTCGCGGGGTCGACTGCGACACCAACTTCAATCTCAATCTGTGCATCCAATCCTCCGGCTGTCAGACGCCGCGACCTCGCGACGGAAGTCTATCCATGCCCCGCGCTGACGGCGTCCTCCTGTGCATGCAGTCGTCCAGCGGTCAGACTCCGCGACCCCGCGACCCCGCGACCCCGCGACCTCGCGACGGAAGTCTATCCATGCCCCGCGCTGACGGCGTCCTCCTGTGCATGCCGTCGTCCAGCGGTCAGACCCCGCGACCCCGCGACCTCGCGACCCCGCGACGGAAGTTTATCCATGCCCCGCGCTGACGGCGTCCTCTTCTGCGGTGGCGGTACCGGCGGCCATGTGCTGCCCGGTCTGGCGGTGGCGGCCGAGCTGCGTCGGCTGGGCGTGCCCTCCCTGCGTTGGATCGGCGATCCGCAGCGTATCGAGGCGAAGCTGGTGCCGGCGGCGGGCATCGAGTTGATGCCTTTCGGCCTGGATCGACCGCGTCCATGGAATCCACTCTGGCTGCTGCGGGCCTGTCGACAGACGTGGCGCAGTTGGCAGGAACTCCGCCGTCGTCCGCCCACGGCGATTGTCGCCTTGGGCGGCTATGCCGCATTGCTGCCTGGCCTGTTGGCGCCGCTGCTGCGTCGGCCCTTGGTGGTGATGGAGCAGAACGCCTACGCCGGTCGCACCAATCGCCTGCTGGCCCGCTTCGCACGCCTGACCGTCACCCAGTTTCCCCAGGCGGCCCTGCGCTTGCCGGTGGGTAAGGTGCGGCAGTGGGGCAATCCGGTGCGGCCGATCCGGAATCTGCCCCGGGGCGGCGCATCGACCTTTACCGTGCTGGTGGTGGGCGGCAGCCTGGCGGCCAAAAGTCTGAACGATCTGGTCGCCTTGGCGGCCGAGCGCTTGGCGCGCATCCCGGGCCTGCATCTGATCCACTGCGCCGGCGAACAGGACTGCTCACGGGTTGAGGGCATCTATCGCAGTTACGGCCTATCGGCCGAGGTCCATGGTTATGTCGCCGACATGCCGTCGCTGTACGACCGCATCGACCTGGCGGTGACCCGTGCCGGGGCGACCACGGTGGCCGAGCTCTGCGCCGCCGGAATCGGCGCGATCTACATTCCGCTGCCGTGGGCAGCAGATGATCATCAGACGGCGAATGCCGGTGCGGTGGCGGCCCTGGGCGGCGCGATCACGCATCAGCAGCGCGAGCTCACTCCTCAGTTGCTTGCTGACGACCTTGAGGCGTTGGCGGCTGACCGCGGCCGCGTAGCGGCCATGGGCGTGGCGGCGCGATTGCTGGCGCGGCCCGAAGCCGCTTTGCGGGTGGCGCGCACGGTGCTGCGCCTGGGCCGTCGCGACGCTGGCCGCAAGGCGGCCGCGCGGTCGCGCTTCCGGGCCATGCTGATGGGATCCGTGCAATGAAGCCGCTCGATTTCCAGGGTCGACAGGTCCACCTGGTGGGCATTGGCGGAGCGGGGGTCGGGGCTCTGGTGCCGTTATTGCAGCGCGCTGGGGCCACGGTGTCCGGCTGCGACAGCGCCCAGACAACGGCGTTGACCAGCCTGGCCGCAAGCGGCGTGACGGTGGCGCAAGGCCATCACCCCGACCATGTCATTGGCGTGGACGTGGTGGTGCACACTGCTGCGGTCGGGGCGGATCATCCCGAACTGGTGGCGGCCCGGGCCGCCGGCATCCCGGTGCTGACCCGCGGCGCCTGCCTGGTCGCGCTGATGGCGGGACGTCGCATTATCGCGGTGGCCGGCAGCCATGGCAAGACCAGCACCACGTGGATGTGCGCCCATCTGCTCGCTGAAGCCGGGGTGGATCCGGTGGTCATGGTGGGCGGGACGGTCGCCGCCATCCATGGCGGTGGCCGGGCCGGTGCCGGCGAGTGGTTCGTGGCCGAGACGGACGAGAGCGACGGCAGTTTTGCCCAGGTCGCTCCCGAGATCGCCATCGTCACCAATCTGGATCACGAGCACCTGCGCCACTATGGCTCCTTCGCCAAGCTGGAGGACGCCTTCAATGCCTGGCTGCGCACCGTGCCCGCCCATGGTACCGTGATCGTGCCGGCGATCGGCCTGTCGGAGCGGGTCTTGGCCGGCGTGCGCGCCCGCATCATCACCTGCGGCTTCGGGCAGGGTCTGTGGCAAGGCCGCCAGCTCGAGCTGGGGGCTGATGGCAGCCACATGCGCGTGCTCGACTACAATCGCGATCTTGGCCTGGTCACGGTACCCATCCCCGGGGCGCACATGGCGCAAAATGCCCTGTTTGCCACCGCCGCCGCGTCGGTGGTGAAGCCGGGGCTGGAGCTGGCGGCCCTGAGCCGTTGCGAGCGGGTGAAGCGTCGCTTCACCGTGCACGGCACGCCCGGCGGGGTACGCGTGGTCGAGGATTACGGCCATCATCCGACCGAGGTGCGCGCCACCATCGCGGCTGCGCGTCTGGGTGGCGGGCAGGTCCACGTGATCTTCCAGCCCCACCGCTTCACGCGCACGGCCGACTGCTTTGCCGCCTTCACCACCGCCTTCGATCAGGCGGCGCGGGTGGTCCTGCTTCCAGTCTATGGAGCGGGCGAAACCCCCATTGCGGGCGCCACGGCCGCGGCCCTGGCCCAGGCGATTGCCGCCCGGCGCCTGGATGGCGGGTCAGTGCATCATGCGGACGAGCCAGCGGGCGCGGTGCAGTGGCTGGCCGAAGGCATCCACTCTGGCGATACGGTGCTGATCCTGGGGGCGGGCGATGTGCACCGCTGCGTTCCGCAGGCCCTCGCTTTTTTTCTCCAGCGGACCGCTGAGGTGAGCTCGCCATGACCTTCACTGCCGGTTTTCTCAGTCGCAATCGCGTGGCCGTCCGCCCCCTGGCGGCCCTGACCACCTTCCGCATCGGCGGGCCGGCCACGGTGGTCGACCTGGATGAGCGCACCGACCTGAGCGAAGCCGTGGCGGCCGCGCCGCGCTGGCTGGGGCGCGGCGCCAATCTGCTGGTCACCTCGCAGCCGATCGCTCAGCCGGTGCTGCGCCTGGGTCGCGATTTTGCCACCTTGGCAATTGAGCCACGGGGCGATGGCGCCCTGGTGCGCGCCGGTGCGGCGGTGGACCTGGCCGAGTTGATCACCGCCTGCGTGAAGGCCGGTCTGGCTGGGCCGGAAGGCTTGGCGGGCGTACCGGCGACGGTGGGCGGAGCCCTGCGCATGAACGCCGGCACCACCACCTGCTGGATGCTTGACCATGTCGTCCGTGTCGAGGCCCTGCTGCCCGGCGAGGACCAGCCCCGCTGGATCGAGCGCGCGGCCATGCCTGCCGCTTATCGACAATCCGGACTGCCAGCCGGCAGCGTGCTGCTGGGCTGTGAAATGGATCTGCGGCGTGACGATCCCGAACTGCTGCGCGCCACGGCAGCACGGCTGAAGAAGGCCAAGGCCGCGACCCAGCCCCTGGCCCTGCCCAGTGCTGGCTGCATTTTCCGCAATCCGTCCCCGTCCATTCCCGCTGGCAAGCTCATCGACGAGCTTGGCCTGAAAGGGGCCCGGGTCGGCGGCGCGGCAGTCAGCAGGGTGCACGCCAATTTCATCGTCAATGAAGGGCGTGATGCCACCTCGGAGGAGGTCACCGCCCTGATCACCACCATCCGCGCCACCGCCTGGCGCGAGCGCGGCATCGATCTGCACATGGAAGTCGAATCCTGGGACTGCGCCGAGGAGCTGCACGCGCCGGCCTCGCGCCTGCCCATGGCCGATTTGAAAGGACAGCATGTTGGTTGATGTCATCATGGGCGGCCCCGGTCGCGAGGCTGAAGTCAGCCGTCGCAGCGGCACCGCCATTGCCGACGCGCTGGCCCGTAGCGGCGTAGACGTGGCCCGGGTCGATCTGGCGGGTCGCCTGCAGCCCGAGCGCCTGCGGACCGGCGCGGTGGTCTTCAATATCGTCCACGGCACCTACGGCGAAGACGGCACCCTGCAGGCCGAGCTGGATGCCTTGGGCCGCAGCTACGTCGGCAGCGATGCTGCGGTCAGTCGCCTATGCATGGACAAGCGCGCCACCAAAGAGCGCCTGACGGCCAAGGGCATTCGCGTCCCGTGGGGTGCGGCGGTGCACTTGGGGACGCCCTTCTCGCCCAAGGATCTCAAGATCCCTCATCTCGGCCCCGTGGTGATGAAGCCGGCCTGCGACGGCAGTTCGGTGGGCCTGCGCATGCTCGCCAATCCCAGCTTCATCCTGCCCGCCTGCGAAGAGCTGCTGGCCGAAGTTGGCGCAGTGCCCTTCCTGATCGAAGAGCGCCTGCCCGGCCCGGAATACACCGTGGCAGTAATCGACGAGGACGGCGGCTCCCGCGCCCTGCCGCCCCTAGTGATCAGCGCAGCGAGCGGCGTGTTCGACTACGAGGCCAAGTACCATCGGGCAGACACCCAGGAGGTGCCGGTGACCGACCCCGTCCTGGCGGCGCGTCTGGCCGCCATCGGCGTGGCGTCGCATCAGGCCTGCGGCTGCCGCGACCTGTCGCGCACCGATGTGATGGCCACTGGCGATGGCGAGCTGGCGGTGCTTGAGATCAATACCCTGCCGGGCTTCACCACCGCCAGCCTGACGCCCAAGGCGGCGGCCGCGGCCGGTATCAGCTTTGATGAGTTATGTGTCCGTCTGGTCCGTCGTGCCGCGTCGAGGATGAAGCCATGAATGCTACTGATTTTCCCGCTGTGGAAGCCGATGAACTGATTGAAGCCGCGCAGCGCAAGCGGCGTGCCGCGCCGCCCTTGGTGCCCACCACGCGGCGCCGCAAGGCCAAGGCCGCCGCTGAGCCACAGGCCGAGACACCGGTCGACCAGCCCGCCGAATCTAGCGAAGTCGCCGCCGAGCCGACTACGCGCAAGCGTCGCCGTGCCCCGAAGCTGGCTGGCCAGGGCGAAGCGTTGGCGGACCTGCCCGAGCCCACACCGGCTCCGCGTCTAGCAGTGTGGAGCATCGCCGCCGCCGCCGCCGCTGCGCTGCTGGTGGTGCTGACCGTCCATGGTCTGGTCTCGGCCCCCGCCACCCGGCCGATTGAGGAAGTTCGCGTCCTGTGGCTGCCTGGTCCCCAGGTGTCGCAGAAAGAGGTGCTGTCCTGGATCTCGCGCTTTCCGCAGCGGGACAAGCTGATCGCGGCCGATGCCTGGACCCTGGCCCGGCTGGGGGAGTTTCTGGCCAGCCAGGAAATGGTCGCCGAGGTGCGTAGCGTCAGCACCCGGCATGAGCCGGTGACCTTGGATGTTGGCGGGATCCGCCGTGTGCTGGAAGTCGAACTGGGTCTGCGCCAGCCGGTAATGCCGGCGATCCTGAGCACCGGACAGCGCGCCTGGGTCGATATTGATGGGCATCGCCTGCCCGGCAGCCTGTCTGGTCCCCAGGTGCGCCGCCCGCTGCTGCGCGACCTGGAAAAATCCGATCCCGTAACCATCCGAACCGTCGTCGAAGCGTGGCTGAAGCTGGAGCCGCAGATCGAAAAAGGTCTGGTCACCGACATCGCCTTGAACGACCCCATCGATGATCGGGGCACGTGCGGCGTGGTCTTCTATACTTCCGCCGGCACTCGCCTGGTCTGGGGCCGCACCGAAGAAGCCCGCTTTGGCCTCTCCACCGAGGACCGGGTCCGCGACCTCGTCCACACCATCCGCTGTCAAGGCGACATGGCCCGGGTGGCCGAGATCAATGTGCGCTACCGGCAGCCTTTCTTCACCTTGAAGGACTGAGGCTACACCAGGGCGGAAGCATCCCTGCCTGCTGCCCACCAAGGATCCTATGCACAGCCGCTACACTGTCCTCGCCGCCCTGTTGCTTGGTGCCACCTTGGCCCTGGGAGCCGTGGCCGCGGCGGGCGCCCTGGCCAAGGCCGTGGCGCGGCTCAAGACCGAGGAACTGGTGCGGGTGAAGGGCACCGCTGAACAGGCGGTGGTCAGCGATCGCGCTACTTGGACGTGCGACCTGGTGGTGCGCGGAGCTGAATTGGCGGCTGCTAACAGCATGCTGGTGCAGCAGCGCGCCATGGTGTCCACCTTTCTCGCCGCTCGTGGCGGCACCGCTCCGGAACTGACACTCGCCGCCGTGGTGGTCGAGCCGCTCCGTGCCCAGGACGAGAAGGGCAACAAGACCAATCGCATCGAGCTGTACGAACTCCGGCAGCGCTTCGCCCTGGTTACCGCCCAGGTCGCCTTGGCGGACACCATCAGCGCGGCGATCAGCGACCTGCTCGCCCAGGGTGTCGAGATCCGCTCCTATGCGCCGCAATACACGGTGTCCGACCTCGAACGGGTCAAGCTGGCCCTCTTAGAGCAGGCCACCGCCAATGCCCGTCAGCGGGCCGAACTGCTCGCCCGGGGCGGCGGCGGCGGACGCCTCGGTCCCCTGATCAGCGCCAGTCAGGGCGTGTTCCAGATCGTGCCGCCGTCATCAACCGACACCTCCGACTACGGCAGCTACGACACCGCGACCATCCCCAAGGTGGTCAAGGCCGTGGTGACTCTGGAATTCGCCAGTCGGCCCTAGAATTCTCACCGCATAGCAGTGATCGTCGCCGCTTTGCGTTGGAGACCGTCGAGCAACGCATGCCAAGATTTTACAAAGGCCTGTGCACCGTCGTCCTGAAGTTGCGTGGCCATTGCCGTGATGTCCACGCCAGCCTTGACATGGTCGGCGATCACGTGCTCGGCAGCGACCCCATCGTCAGCCATTAGGGTCCCGACCTCGCCATGGTCGGCGAAGGCAAGCAGCGTCTTTTCGGGGATGGTGTTGACGGTGTAGGGCGAAGCGAGCGCTTGGACATAGAGGCCGTCGGGTGCCGCGGGGTCCTTGGTCCCGGTACTGGCCCACAGGACGCGCTGCGGTCGGGCACCGGCGTTCAGTACGCGTTGCCAGCGTGGCGACGCGTGCAAGGCGCGTACCGCGGCATAGATCCTGCCGGCCATGGCAAGGCCCAACTGATTGCGCATATGCGCGGGCACCAGCGGGGCCGCTGCCACATCCCAGCGGCTGACGAAGACTGAAGCCACCGAGCGGATGTCGGGATCAAGTCCGGCCGCGATCCGCCGCTCCACCCCGCGCAACCAGGCTTCAGCAGCGGCGAGGTACTGCTCGCACGAGAACAGCAGCGTGACGTTCACCGGAATGCCGGCGAAAATTGTCGCTTCGATGGCAAGGATACCCTCTTTCGTACCGGGGATCTTGATGTGCAGGTTCGGTCGGTCGGTGCGGGCAAACAGCTCGGTCGCGGCTTGCAGCGTCAGAGCCGTGTCGTGGGCCAGCAGCGGAGAAACCTCCAGCGAGACCCAGCCATCGACGCCATTGGTACGCGCATAGACGGGGCGGAACAAGTCGGCAGCCCGGGTGAGGTCCGCGATGGCAAGATCGAAGAAAAGCGGCTCGCCGCTACGTCCTGCCCGCACGCCGTCGCGGATCGCGTCGTCGTAGGCGGCACTGCCCTTCAACGCTTGTTCGAAGATGGAAGGATTCGAGGTGAGCCCAGTCACCGCCAGATCGTCGATGTACCGCTTCAGGGTGCCTGAGTCGAGCAGGTCACGGGTAATGTTGTCGAGCCAGACGCTCTGGCCAAGATCGTGTAAGGTGCGGGTGGCAGGCATGAGAGGACTCCTACGAGAGTTCTGGTCGTGCAGGGGGGATTGCAACCTCAGAGGCGATCCCCCCACGTCCAATTCCTGATCTCGGGCATATCTTCGCCATGGGTATTGATGTAAAGCCGGTGTTCGCACAAGCGCTCTGCGAGATGCAGCTTCAGGCGGCGGCCTTGTTCGCCGGTCTGCGGCAGGCGGTCGATGGTATCCATCACCAGATGGAAACGGTCCAGGTCATTCAGGACCGTCATGTCGAAGGGCGTGGTGATGGTGCCCGCCTCCTTGTAGCCACGGACATGGATGTTGTCGTGGTTGGTACGGCGATAAGTCAGCCGATGGATCAGCCACGGGTAGCCGTGGAAGGCGAAGATGACG